>NZ_JBNNVP010000027.1:0-93907 GCF_050280605.1 Pseudomonas sp. NPDC089918
CGCCCCGTTCGGCTGCGCAGCAGTCGTAAAACCGGCGAGTGCGGTTTGCCTGAATGCATCTCCACCCTACACGTATCCCTGATAATTCGGGTGCTGCCGCGCGCAGAATCCGCAGCGGGTTGGCATTTACCGTGAGCTCCGAAAGGGGAGGTCACGCATCATGGCTAATTTAGGCGGTGTTTCCGAAGCGTTCGCTCGGGGTCGTTCGCAGCTGACTGCACTTTGTGAACTGGCCGTGAATATTTGCTCGGAAGGCGAGTGAAAACTCTGCTTTGCGGCATGATTCAGGCCTTATGTCACCTGCGCTCGTTACAACTGCAAACTCTGCCGTTACGTAGCGAAAGCCCCGTAGGACGGCCTCTCGTCCTCGTGAATTGCGTTGGTCAGGGCCGGTTTTTGACCGTTAGTCCGCTGTCCAGGCCACTTTTGGCGGCGTTCGCGACTATAGCAGCAATGATTAAGTGCTTCAATTCCATAAAAAATTGTTATCATCCGCACCATGACGACTACTGCCCCTTCGACCCCAGCCGTACAACTGCTGGAGGTCTCGCCGGAATATGCCGGCCAACGTATTGATAACTTCCTTCTCGCTCGGCTCAAAGGCGTGCCCAAGACCTTGATTTACCGCATTTTGCGCAAGGGCGAAGTGCGGGTGAACAAGGGTCGGATCAAGCCCGAATACAAGCTGCAGGCGGGCGATATCGTGCGCGTGCCGCCGGTTCGCGTGCCTGAGCGCGACGAACCCGTGCCCTTGGCCCAAGGGCTGTTGCAGCGGCTCGAAGCCTCGATTGTCTACGAAGACAAGGCGCTGATCGTGGTCAACAAGCCTTGCGGCATTGCGGTTCATGGCGGCAGCGGCCTGACTTACGGGGTGATCGAAGCCTTTCGTCAGTTGCGTCCGGATTGCAAGGAGCTCGAACTGGTTCATCGTCTCGATCGTGATACCTCCGGCCTGCTGATGATTGCCAAAAAGCGCAGCATGTTGCGCCACTTGCACACGGCATTGCGCGGCGATGGCGTCGATAAGCGCTATATGGCGCTGGTGCGCGGCAACTGGGCGGCCTCGATCAAGCAAGTCCGTGCGGCGCTGGGCAAGAGCAATCTGCGCTCCGGCGAGCGCATGGTCGAAGTGGACGAGGAGGAGGGCAAGGAGTCTGTGACCGTGTTCAAGGTCCTGCGTCGTTTTGGCGACTTCGCTACCCTGATCGAAGCCAAGCCGATCACGGGTCGCACTCACCAGATTCGCGTCCATACTCTGCATGCCGGACATTGCATTGCTGGTGATACCAAGTACGGCGATGAGGGTTTCAGCAAAGAGATTCGTGATCTTGGCGGCAAGCGTCTGTTTCTGCACGCGTACATGCTGACGGTGCCGCTGCCTGATGGTGGTGAGCTCAAGTTGCAGGCGCCGGTCGACGAGATGTGGGCCAAAACCGTGGAGCGCTTGAGTGCACCCTACTGATTACAAGCTGCTGATTTTCGATTGGGACGGCACGCTGGCTGACTCCATTGGTCGGATTGTCGAGGCGATGCATGTCGCGTCCGAGCGGGCCGGTTTTCAGTTGCGTGACGATTTTGCCGTCAAAGGCATTATCGGTCTGGGCTTGCCGGAAGCGATCCGCACCCTGTATCCCGAGATTGGCGACACCGAGCTGATAGCATTCCGTCAGCACTATGCGGATCACTACATTGCGGCGGAGGCCGTGCCGTCCCCGCTGTTTGAGGGTGTTGTCGAGTCTCTCGAAGCGTTTCGTGCCGAGGGGTATCATCTGGCAGTAGCGACCGGCAAAGCTCGTCGTGGGCTGGATCGGGTGCTGAAGTCTCACGGCTGGGAAGATTATTTCGATATCACCCGTGCTGCTGACGAAACCGCCAGCAAGCCCCATCCGCTAATGCTTGAGCAGATTCTCGCCCATTGCGAGGTTCGCCCGGAGCAAGCGCTGATGGTTGGCGATTCGTCGTTCGACCTGCAGATGGCGCGCAATGCGGGCATGGATTCGGTGGCGGTCAGCTATGGAGCTCAATCGATCGACGCCTTGAAGCTATTTGAGCCGAAACTGGCCATTGATCGTTTTTCAGAGTTGCACGCCTGGCTGAATCAGCGGGTTTAATTGGTTTTTCTGCTGGGGTACATGGCATGACCGACGAATGGAAAGCGCCCGCCAAGGCGAGTGCGGAAGCGGGTGACGAGAAAAGCTGGAAGCTGCTGGAGAAAACCTTGCTGGCTGGTGTGCAGGAACAGCGCCGGTCCCGTCGCTGGGGGATATTCTTCAAGTCGCTGACTTTCTTGTACCTGTTCGGCGTGTTGGTTCTCTTGTCGCCGATGATAAGTATGGAGAAAGGCGCAAGCCTCGGCTCTGGCTACACGGCGCTGATCGATATAACGGGCATGATTGCCGACAAAGAGCCGGCCAGTGCCGACAATATCGTCGGCAGTCTGCGTGCAGCCTTCGAGGACAAGAAGGTCAAGGGTGTGGTTCTGCGGATCAACAGCCCTGGCGGTAGTCCGGTGCAGTCGGGTTATGTCTACGACGAGATCCGTCGTTTGCGCGGCCTGCATCCAGATACCAAGGTTTATGCGGTGATCTCGGATCTGGGCGCTTCCGGTGCCTATTACATCGCTAGCGCCGCGGATCAGATCTACGCCGACAAGGCGAGCCTGGTGGGTTCCATCGGTGTGACGGCGGCCGGTTACGGTTTTGTCGGGACCATGGAGAAGTTGGGTGTGGAGCGTCGTACCTACACTTCTGGGGAGCACAAATCGTTCCTCGATCCGTTCCAGCCGCAGAAGCCCGCGGAAATCCAATTCTGGCAGAGCGTGCTCGATACCACCCATCAGCAGTTCATCAATAGCGTCAAGAAGGGTCGTGGTGATCGCCTGAAGGATAAAGAGCATCCGGAGCTGTTCTCCGGGCTGATCTGGTCGGGTGAGCAGGCCCTGTCGCTGGGCTTGATCGATGGGCTGGGCAATGCCAGTTCGGTTGCTCGTGATGTGATCGGTGAGAAAGAACTGGTGGATTTCACTGTTGAGGAGTCGCCATTCGATCGCTTCTCGAAAAAGCTCGGGGCCAGCGTGGCTGAGCATTTGGCGATGTGGATGGGCTTCCAGGGGCCAGCATTGCGCTGATCATCTGGCTGCATAAACAAACCGGCCCGAGTGGCCGGTTTTTTGTGCGAGCGCGGTTGTAGCGGCTTTAGGGGATTTGCACGCCTTCAGCCAGCAACATATCGATCAGGCGAATCAACGGTAGGCCGATCAGGCTGGTGGCGTCAGGGCCTTCGGTGCTTTGAAACAGGCTCACCCCCAAACCTTCGGCCTTGAAGCTGCCAGCGCAGTCGTAGGGCTGTTCGGCGCGCAGGTAGCGTTCGATGCGCGCTGCGTCGAGTGCGCGCATGTGCACGGTAAAGGGCACGCAGTCGACCTGGCAGTGGCCGGTCTGACTATTGAGCAGTGCCAGGCCGGTCAGGAAGGTCACGCTGGCGCCGCTGGATGCCAGCAGTTGTTCGCGGGCCTTTTCGAAAGTGTGAGGTTTGCCGATAATCCGCTCGCCGAGTACGGCGACCTGATCCGAGCCGATGATCAAATGGGCCGGATGACTGCCTGCCAGTGCACGGGCTTTTTCTTCGGCGAGACGCTTTACCAGTTCGACGGCTGACTCGTCCGGGCGATGGCTTTCGTCGATATCCGGCGAGCTGCACGTGAACGGCAGCTGCAAGCGGGCCAGCAGTTCCCGGCGATAGGACGAGCTTGAAGCGAGTAATAAAGGCAGCATGCGCATCTCCAAAAGGGCAGGGGCGAATTCTAGCGCAGGCTCAAGTGACGGACAGGGCTGAATTTCCTTTGACATGGCTGGGGGCATCCCTATAATGCTGCGCCTATGTTGAATGACCCGATTCCACCTCACGTTGACCCGCGCAAATTGGCTGACCGTGGCACCACCCTTCAAGGTGAACTGCTGCTGGCCGATTTGGAGAGACTCTGCGACCCGCTTTCCGATACTGTCGGTACGGTGCAGGCTAAATTCGTTTTTGAACGAGATGAACGTAAATCTGTGGTGATTCACAGCTTTATCGACACCGAAGTCAAAATGGTTTGCCAGCGTTGTCTTGAGCTGGTCACCCTGCCGATCCATAGCGAATGCAGTTATGCTGTGGTGAAGGAGGGTGCGAATACCCAGTCGTTGCCGAAAGGTTATGACGTGCTGGAACTGGGCGAAGATCCTTTGGATCTGCAGTCACTGATCGAGGAGGAGCTTCTGCTCGCCTTGCCCATTGTGCCTGCTCATCATCCGGAAGAATGCCAGCAGCCGGCGGGTCTCGATGAGCCCGAACCGAGCGAGGACGAGGTAACGCGGTCCAACCCGTTCAGTGTATTGGCGCAGTTAAAGCGTGACCCAAACGTTTAGGAGTTAATCAATTATGGCTGTTCAGCAGAACAAAAAATCCCGCTCTGCCCGTGACATGCGTCGTTCGCACGACGCTCTCGAGGCTAGCACCCTGTCTGTAGAAAAAACCACCGGTGAAGTTCACCTGCGTCACCACGTATCGCCAGAAGGCGTATACCGTGGCCGTAAAGTGATCGACAAGGGCGCTGACGAGTAATCACTTGTCCGCTCAAGTCATCGCGATTGACGCAATGGGCGGGGACTTCGGTCCCCGCAGCATTGTTCAGGCCAGCCTTGCTTGTCTGTCTGCTACACCCTCGCTGCACCTGACCCTCGTCGGTCAACCTTCCCTTCTTGAAGAACTGCTCTCTGGCCAATCGGCTGTGGATCGCTCGCGCCTGTCGATTGTGCCGGCGTCCGAAGTCATCACCATGGACGAAAAACCTGCCCAGGCCTTGCGTGGCAAGCCCGATTCGTCGATGCGCGTGGCGCTGGAGTTGCTGCGAGACGGCAAGGTCCAGGCCTGTGTCAGTGCCGGCAATACCGGCGCGCTGATGGCATTGTCACGGTTTGTGCTCAAGACCTTGCCGGGCATCGATCGGCCGGCAATGATCGCGGCTATTCCAACGCAGAAGGGCTACTGCCAGTTGCTCGATCTGGGTGCCAATGTCGATTGCACTGCCGAGCACTTGTTGCAGTTCGCAGTGATGGGTTCGGTCGCGGCAGAAACCCTGGGTATCGTTCGCCCGAGGGTCGCATTGCTGAACATCGGTACTGAAGACATCAAGGGCAATCAGCAGGTCAAGCTGGCGGCTACGTTGTTGCAGAATGCTCGTGGCATCAATTACATCGGGTTTGTCGAAGGTGACGGCTTGTACCGTGGCGAGGCGGATGTGGTGGTGTGTGACGGCTTTGTCGGCAATATCCTGCTCAAGTCCAGCGAAGGCCTGGCGACCATGATTGCCGGGCGCATCGAGGCGTTATTCAAGAAAAATTTCGCGTCCAAAGTGGTGGGTGCGCTGGCGCTGCCGCTGATGAAACGCTTGCAGGCTGAGCTGGCGCCGGCACGGCATAACGGCGCAAGTTTCCTCGGTTTGCAGGGAATTGTCGTGAAAAGCCACGGTTCGGCGGGGGTGCAGGGTTTTCAGAGTGCGATACAGCGAGCGCTGATCGAGATCCAGGAAAACCTGCCGGAGCGGCTTCATGGGCGCCTGGAAGATTTGTTGCCTTAGGCGTTTTCGTCGGACAATGCTTAAATGTGACCGCTCAGTTCAATGGGCCATCCAACTGTGAGTTTCTTGCGTTCCAGAAACGGGACGTCATTCTCCGACGACAAGATCATTAGGGGCTTGTTACATGTCTGCTTCCCTCGCATTCGTCTTTCCAGGACAGGGTTCGCAGTCCCTCGGCATGCTGGCCGAGTTGGGCGCGCAACATCCGGTGGTCCTCGAAACATTCAAAGAAGCTTCCGATGCTCTGGGTTACGACCTGTGGGCACTGACCCAGCAAGGGCCGGAAGAACAACTCAATCAAACCGATAAAACCCAGCCGGCCATTCTGACCGCATCGATCGCCTTGTGGCGTCTGTGGCTGGCTGAAGGCGGCGCGCGACCGGCGTACGTTGCCGGTCACAGCCTGGGCGAATACAGCGCCCTGGTGGCTGCAGGCAGTCTGAGCCTGGGCGACGCAGTGAAGCTGGTAGAGCGTCGCGGTCAGTTGATGCAAGAGGCTGTTCCGGCCGGGCAGGGCGGCATGGCTGCAATCCTGGGTCTGGAAGATGCTGACGTACTGGCAGCCTGTGCCGAAGCGGCGCAAGGCGAAGTGGTGAGCGCGGTCAACTTCAACTCCCCGGGCCAGGTAGTGATCGCTGGCGCCAAGGCGGCGGTCGAGCGCGCCATCGAAGGCTGCAAGGCACGTGGCGCCAAGCGCGCCATGCCATTGCCGGTCAGCGTGCCGTCTCATTGCGAATTGATGCGTCCGGCCGCCGAGCGGTTCGCCGAATCGATCGCAGCGATCGACTGGCAGGCACCGCAGATTCCTGTAGTACAGAACGTCAGCGCCAACGTGCCGGCGGATCTGGAAACCCTGAAGCGCGATCTGCTTGAACAGCTCTACAAGCCTGTACGCTGGGTCGAGTCGATCCAGGCGCTGGCGGCCAAGGGCGCGACCAATCTGGTCGAGTGCGGCCCTGGTAAAGTGCTTGCCGGTTTGAACAAACGTTGCGCTGAAGGCGTGTCGACCTCTAACCTCAATACCCCAGACGCTTTCGCTGCCGCCCGCGCAGCGCTGGCCTGAACAAGGAGAAGCTTGCATGAGTCTGCAAGGTAAAGTTGCACTGGTTACCGGTGCCAGCCGTGGTATCGGCCAGGCTATCGCTCTGGAATTGGGTCGTCAGGGTGCCATTGTTATCGGCACCGCGACTTCCGCTTCGGGGGCCGAGCGTATCGCTGCGACCCTGAAAGAAAATGGTATTCAGGGCACTGGCCTGGAACTCAATGTCACCAGCGACGAGTCCGTAGCGGCCGTGCTGGCGAGCATCCAGGCGCAATTCGGTGCGCCGGCGATCCTGGTCAATAATGCCGGTATCACCCGCGATAATCTGATGATGCGCATGAAAGATGACGAATGGCATGACGTCGTCGATACCAATCTGAACAGTCTGTTCCGCCTGTCCAAGGGCGTTTTGCGCGGCATGACCAAAGCCCGTTGGGGACGAATTATCAGTATTGGTTCGGTTGTGGGTGCCATGGGCAACGCAGGCCAAGTAAACTACGCTGCCGCCAAGGCCGGTCTGGAAGGTTTCAGCCGTGCACTGGCGCGTGAAGTCGGTTCGCGTTCGATTACGGTAAACTCGGTGGCCCCAGGGTTCATCGACACCGATATGACCCGTGAACTGCCCGAGGCGCAGCGTGAAGCCTTGCAGACGCAGATTCCGCTGGGTCGTCTGGGGCAAGCTCAAGAGATCGCGTCTGTGGTCGCTTTTCTTGCATCCGACGGTGCGGCTTACGTTACTGGGGCTACAATCCCGGTGAACGGCGGGATGTACATGAGTTAAATGTGACGGATTGCTTCAAAAAAATGTCATACGAGCTGTCTAAAATCCGTTATAAAGCTGCAATCTATTTATAGACAGAGGGTCGCCGGGTTTGAGGAGTGAAGCTTTCAGTTGAAAAACTGAAAAGTCTTTCTATACACTTACCCACCGGCCAGCTGCCTGAATTTGTCCATTAGGAGTGAAAACAAGGTATGAGCACCATCGAAGAGCGCGTCAAGAAAATCGTTGCTGAGCAACTGGGCGTTAAAGAAGAAGAAGTGGTCAACACTGCTTCCTTCGTTGAAGACCTGGGTGCCGACTCCCTTGACACTGTTGAGCTGGTGATGGCTCTGGAAGAGGAATTCGAGACCGAAATCCCTGACGAAGAAGCCGAGAAGATCACTACTGTACAAGCAGCAATCGACTACGTTACCAGCCACCAGGCGTAATAGTTTTTAGTCGTCGCTCGCTGTCATGGAAAAACCGCACTGCCATCCTGGCGTGCGGTTTTTTCTTTAGGCCTGATGCAAAGTCGTCATTTGAAAAAGGAGAGTGCTGTGTCGCGTAGACGCGTCGTAGTCACCGGTATGGGTATGTTGTCGCCACTGGGCACGGATGTGCCGAGCAGCTGGCAGGGCATTCTGGCTGGCCGCAGTGGCATTGGTCTGATCGAACACACCGACCTTTCTGCCTATTCCACCCGTTTTGGCGGCTCGGTAAAGGGCTTCAATGTCGAGGAATACCTGTCGGTCAAGGAAGCTCGCAAACTCGACCTGTTCATTCAATACGGTCTGGCTGCAGGTTTTCAAGCCGTGCGTAACGCAGGTCTTGAGGTCACCGACGCTAACCGCGAGAGGATTGGCGTGGCCATGGGCTCGGGTATTGGCGGTCTGACCAATATCGAAGAAACCAGCCGCACGCTGCATGATTCCGGCCCACGACGGATATCTCCGTTTTTCGTGCCAGGCTCGATCATCAATATGATTTCCGGTTTCCTGTCCATCCACTTGGGCGCACAGGGACCTAACTACGCCATCGCCACGGCGTGTACCACCGGTACGCACTGCATCGGCATGGCGGCACGCAACATCATGTACGACGAAGCCGACGTGATGATTGCCGGTGGGGCCGAGATGGCCGCATGTGGTCTGGGCATGGGCGGCTTCGGTGCCTCCCGCGCACTGTCGACCCGCAACGACGAGCCGACCCGCGCCAGCCGTCCATGGGACAAGGGCCGTGATGGCTTCGTGCTGTCCGATGGCGCCGGCGCACTGGTGCTCGAAGAACTGGAGCATGCCAAGGCCCGTGGCGCGACCATCTACGCCGAGCTGATCGGCTTCGGCACCAGTGGCGATGCTTACCACATGACCTCGCCACCGGCCGATGGCGCGGGTGCTGCGCGTTGCATCACCAATGCCTTGCGCGATGCGAAGATCAATAGCGATCAGGTTCAGTACATCAACGCCCACGGCACTTCGACCTCGGCTGGCGACCTTGCCGAAGCCTGTGCGATCAAATCCGTGTTCGGCGATCATGCCTACAAGCTGGCGGTCAGTTCGACCAAGTCCATGACCGGTCACCTGTTGGGTGCGGCGGGCGCGGTCGAGGCGATTTTCAGCGTGCTGGCAATCAACAGCCAGGTAGCACCGCCGACCATCAACCTCGATGAGCCGGACGAAGGCTGCGACCTCGACTTCGTACCCCACACCGCGCGTGGCATGGATATCGACGTGGTGCTGTCCAACTCCTTCGGATTTGGTGGTACCAATGGCTCGCTGGTGTTCCGCCGGTTCGCTGACTGATGGACAGCTGGGTCGACGGTCAACCGGCTGACGCTTTGTCGCTGAAGGATCGCGGCCTGGCTTACGGTGACGGTCTGTTCGAAACCGTTGCGGTCAAGGGCGGGCAGCCGCTGCTGCTGGATCGACATCTGTCGCGTCTGGCGGAGGGATGTTCGCGCCTGGCGATTGCCGCTGATCATCAACTGATCCGTGCAGAGCTGCTGGCCTATGCCGCCGCGTTGGGCGAGGGCGTGCTCAAACTGATCCTCACCCGCGGCGACAGCCTGCGCGGTTACGCCGTCGATCCCTCGGCTCAGGCTCGGCGCATTCTGCAAGGCAATCCTCCTGCTGCTTATCCGGCTGTTCATGCGGAGCAGGGCGTTCGGCTGTTTCCTTGTGCGACACGGCTTTCCAAACAGCCATTGCTCGCCGGTCTCAAGCATTTGAATCGTCTGGAGCAGGTCATTGCCCGTTCCGAATGGCAGGACACCGAGCATGCCGAAGGCTTGATGCTGGATCAGGTCGGGCGGGTGGTCGAAGGTGTGTTCAGTAATCTGTTCCTGGTGCGCGATGGCGTGCTGGTAACCGCCAATCTCAAACGCTGTGGCGTGGCGGGCGTGATGCGTGCCGAATTATTGTTTCAAGCCAAGTCATTGGGGATTCCCACGCAAATTACCGATATCACCCTCGAGCAGCTGCAATGGGCTGACGAGGTCTTTGTCTGCAACAGCGTGTATGGCGTTTGGCCGGTGCGCGCCTATGCCGCACTGAGCTGGCCGGTTGGGCCGCTCACCCGTAAACTCCAAACCATTGCCCGTGCGCTACTGGATGCTTGATTCGTGAGACGTAAATTCTTGCTGCTGCTGGAAACCGGATTGGTTCTGGCGGGGCTGTTGGCCGGCGCTTGCGCCTGGAAAATCGATTCGGCGCTGGAACAGCCGCTGAACATCGCCCAGGAAGAGCTGCTGGAAGTGCCCAAAGGCACTACGCCAAACCGCACCTTCCTTCGACTCGAAGCCGATGGCGTCATCAAAGACGCTTTCTGGCTGCGCGTGTATTGGCGCTTTAATCTGGCAGGGCAACCGTTGCACAGCGGTGAATACCGCATGGTGCCGGGTATGACAGTCAATGGGCTGATCGACCTGTGGAAGCGCGGAGAAATGGTGCAGTACAGTCTGACGCTGGTCGAAGGCTGGAATTTCCATCAGGTTCGCGCGGCCCTGGCCAAGGATGAAAAACTCGAACAGACCCTGAACGGTCTCAGCGACAGCCAAGTGATGGACAAACTCGGCCACAGCGGGATTTTCCCCGAAGGACGATTCTTCCCCGACACCTATCGTTTCGTGCGGGGCATGACCGACGCCGATCTGCTCAAGAAAGCTTACGACCGCCTCGATGAGGTCCTCCTCAAGGAATGGAACCAGCGCGCTGCCGACGTCCCTTACACCGGGCCCTATCAGGCGCTGATCATGGCCTCGCTGGTGGAAAAGGAAACCGGTGTGCCGCAGGAGCGTCGGCAGATCGCCGGCGTGTTCGTGCGGCGCATGGAGATGGGCATGCTGTTGCAGACCGATCCAACGGTGATTTATGGTTTGGGTGATCGTTACAACGGCAAGTTGACCCGTGCTCATCTCAAGGAGCCGACGCCGTATAACACCTATATGATTGCTGGGCTGCCGCCGACGCCGATTGCGATGGTGGGTCGCGAAGCGATCCATGCGGCGTTGAATCCGGCGGACGGCAACAGCCTGTATTTTGTCGCGCGCGGTGATGGCAGCCACGTGTTCTCCGATGATCTGGACGCCCACAACAATGCGGTGCGCGAGTTCCAGATCAATCGACGTGCCGATTACCGTTCCAGCCCTGCGCCGACTGTTACGCCGTCGACGGAGGATGCCCAGGCGCCAATCCCGGCGGCTTCGCCCAATACGGCGCCCGAAGAAATGCCGCCAGTAGCGCCGCAAGACTCTGAGCAAGGCTCTGCACAAGAGCCTGCACAAGAACCTGCGCCAGCACCCGAAGCGGATGCGCCTGCGCCGCAAAGCCCGCAATGACTCTGACTAAGGACTGCCTGTGACTGGCTTGTTTATTACCCTGGAAGGCCCGGAAGGCGCCGGCAAGAGCACTAATCGCGAATACCTGGCCGAGCGTCTGCGCGCTGCCGGGATCGAGGTGGTGTTGACCCGGGAGCCCGGCGGCACGCCCCTGGCTGAGCGGATTCGCGACGTGCTGTTGGCGCCGGTCGATGAGGTCATGAACCCCGACACCGAGTTGCTCTTGGTGTTCGCCGCGCGAGCCCAGCATCTGGCCGAGGTGATCCGTCCGGCGCTGGCCTGTGGCGCGGTAGTCCTGTGCGATCGCTTTACCGATTCGACTTATGCCTATCAGGGCGGTGGTCGCGGTTTGTCGCTGGAGCGCATTGCGACCCTCGAAACATTCGTCCAGGGCGATTTGCGCCCGGACTTGACGCTGATTTTCGATCTGCCGGTAGAAGTGGGTCTGGCCCGCGCCAGCGCCCGCGGTCGCCTGGATCGCTTCGAGCTCGAAGGCCGAGCGTTTTTCGATGCGGTGCGCACTGCCTTCCTCGAGCGTGCCAAGGCGGATCCTGCGCGTTATGTCCTGGTGGATGCCGCTCAGCCGTTGGCACAGGTTCAGCAGGCTCTGGATGCCTTGTTGCCACGTCTGCTGGAGCTGACCCGTGGCTGAAGCCTATCCGTGGCAGGACAGTCTTTGGCAGCAATTGGCCGGCCGTGCCCAGCACGCCCATGCCTATTTGCTGCATGGCCCGGCCGGGATCGGCAAGCGCGCGCTGGCCGAGCGTCTGATGGCCCATTTGTTGTGTCAGCGCCCGACCGCCCAAGACGCCTGCGGTGAGTGCAAATCCTGTCTGCTGCTGAAGGCTGGCAGTCACCCCGACAACTACATTTTGGAGCCGGAAGAAGCAGACAAGGCGATCAAGGTTGATCAGGTGCGTGATCTGGTCAGCTTCGTGGTTCAGACCGCGCAGATGGGCGGGCGCAAAGTGGTGCTGATCGAGCCAGTCGAGTCGATGAACATCAACGCCGCCAACGCCTTGCTGAAAAGCCTTGAAGAGCCGTCCGGCGATACTGTTTTGCTGTTGGTCAGCCACCAGACCAGCCGTCTGCTGCCAACCATCAAGAGCCGTTGCGTGCAGCAAGCCTGTCCATTACCAAGCGAAGCCATGAGTCTGGCCTGGTTGGCCAGCGCTTTGCCGGATTGTGCGCAAGAAGAGCGCATCGAGCTGCTTACCCTCGCCGCCGGTTCGCCATTGGCCGCGGTCAAATTGCAGGCACAAGGCGTGCGCGAGCAGCGGGCTCTGGTGGTCGAGGGCGTGAAGAAGTTGCTCAAGCACCAGCAATCGCCGACCCAGTTGGCCGAGGAGTGGAAAACCATTCCCATGTTGCTGCTGTTCGACTGGTTCTGCGACTGGTCGAGCCTGATCCTGCGTTATCAATTGACTCAGGATGAAGCCGGGCTGGGGTTGGCAGACATGCGCAAAGTGATTCAATACCTGGCGCAGAAATCCGCTCAGGACAAAGTCCTGAATATCCAGGACTGGATTCTCGCCCAGCGGCAGAAAGTGATGAGCAAAGCCAACCTCAATCCTGCGTTGTTGCTGGAGGCGCTGTTGGTGCAATGGGTATCCTTGCCTACCCAGAAGTAACTGTCTAGGCCTAGACTCTGATCATCAGACAGTGGAGGTCAGCATGAACGAAGCCATCAGTCCGGGGCCGCGCAATGGCATTTTGTCCTTGACCATCAAGGACAGGGCCGTGCTCTACGCGGCCTACATGCCGTTCATCAAGAATGGTGGCCTGTTTATCCCGACCAACAAAAGCTACAAGTTGGGCGATGAGGTCTTCATGCTGCTGCACCTGATGGACGAACCGGAAAAAATTCCGGTCGCCGGCAAGGTCACCTGGATCACCCCCAAAGGTGCCCAGGGCAATCGCGCCGCCGGGGTTGGCGTGCAATTCAACGAAGGCGACAACACCGCGCGCAGTCGAATCGAAACCCATCTGGCCGGAGCCCTGAAGTCCGACCGTCCCACTCATACGATGTAAGTTGCAGCCCTTTTATGCTCGTAGATTCCCATTGTCACCTTGATCGCCTCGACCTCACCGCCCACGACGGCTCCCTGGATGCCGCGCTCGATGCGGCCCGTGAGCGCGGGGTAGGGCACTTTCTGTGCATTGGCGTCAGCGCCGATAACGCCGCCGACGTCAAAGCCCTGGCTGAACGTTACGACGATGTCGACTGTTCGGTCGGTGTGCATCCACTCGATGTGCAGCCGGGTGCCGCACCGGCGCTGGACTGGCTGTTGCACGAACTCAATCATCCGCGAGTGGTGGCGATCGGTGAAACCGGTCTGGATTATCACTACGAGCCGGAAGCGGCAGCGCTGCAGCAGGAATCGTTCCGTCTGCACCTGCAAGCAGCTCAAAAGACCGGCAAACCGGTGATCATTCATACCCGTGGCGCGCGGGCCGATACCCTTGAACTGCTGCGCGAAGCGGCACTGCCTCAGGCGGGTGTGCTGCATTGCTTCACCGAAGACTGGGAAATGGCCAAGGCTGCGCTGAACATGGGGTATTACATTTCCTTGTCCGGTATTGTCACTTTTCGCAATGCCGATGCCCTGCGGGATGTGGCCAGCAAGGTACCGGCTGACCGGTTGCTGGTGGAGACCGACTCGCCGTACCTGGCGCCGATCCCTTATCGCGGCCAACCGAACCTGCCGCAATACGTACGCGAGGTAGCGGAATTTCTGGCCATGTTGCGAGGTGAGTCCTACGAACGATTTGCCGAGCAAACCACCGAGAATTTCAAGCGTTTGTTCCCGTTGGCGCACGTCAGGGCATCGGTGTAACGTTAGAAAAGATCGCAGCCTTCGGCAGCACCTACGTGGCTTTGGCCGCTGAATCACAG
Source organism: Pseudomonas sp. NPDC089918 (assembly GCF_050280605.1). NCBI lineage: Bacteria > Pseudomonadati > Pseudomonadota > Gammaproteobacteria > Pseudomonadales > Pseudomonadaceae > Pseudomonas > Pseudomonas sp. NPDC089918. Next base: position 14,151 of record NZ_JBNNVP010000027.1, read on the forward strand.
GCAAAAAAAACCCGGGTTCTGGGGGGGGAATCCGGGTTAAGACCATTAGGAGTAAAACAAAGGCACGCAATCCGTTGGTACCTTCATCGGCGCGACACTTGGGGGAGATGCCTCGCCGACAGTTGAAGTATTGATCAGTATTGCGCCGAGTCCAGTTTAGCTGGTCGGGTTTTTAAACAAATTTGGAATACGCGCGCTTCGGTTGAGTTCTCATCAACCCTCAAGGTGGCGCGAATTCATCAAGAAACACAGATATGGTCGGATGATCCGTGCATTTTGGCGTAAGTTAGGCATAATACGCGGCTTCGAATTTTGACCCCTACAGACCTTTTCTTATGCATAAAGAACCTCGTAAGGTCCGTGAGTTTCGTCGCCGCGAGCAAGAAATTCTCGATACCGCGCTCAAGCTGTTCCTCGACCAAGGTGAAGACAGTGACACCGTCGAGATGATTGCTGATGCCGTCGGTATCGGCAAAGGCACGATCTACAAGCACTTCAAATCCAAGGCGGAGATCTATCTGCGCCTGATGCTCGATTACGAGCGCGATTTGAACGAGCTGTTGCATTCCGCCGATGTCGATAAGGACAAGGAAGCCCTGTCCCGGGCCTACTTCGAATTCCGCATGCGCGACCCGCAACGCTATCGGTTGTTCGATCGCCTGGAAGAAAAGGTGGTCAAGGGCAACCAGGTGCCGGAGATGGTCGAGGAACTGCACAAGATCCGCGCCTCGAACTTCGAGCGCCTGACCCTGCTGATCAAGGGCCGGATCAGCGAAGGCAAGCTCGAAGACGTGCCGCCTTACTTCCATTACTGCGCGGCCTGGGCTCTGGTACATGGCGCGGTGGCGCTGTATCACTCGCCGTTCTGGAGCAATGTGCTGGAAGATCAGGAAGGTTTCTTCCAGTTCCTGATGGACATCGGCGTGCGCATGGGCAACAAGCGCAAACGCGATACCGACACGCCGAGCAACTGAACCCGTCAGTTGCCTTGTTGCGCCATGATTTAGCTACATGGCGCAGTACCGCAGGAATATACTCAGGCATAGGGCTTGCTAAAACTTGATTTGTGAGTCAAGTTTTGCGTGTTCGAATCTTCTTTCGCCGGAGTGATCCATGATCGTTGACCGTCAAGGCAGGCGTTTTCGCAATTTGCGGATCAGTCTGACCTCAGCCTGCAATTACGCTTGTACTTACTGCGTGCCCAACGGCAAGCGGCTGGTGGCTGCGCAGGATGAGTTGTCGGCCGAGGCCATGGCACGCGGCGTGGCCTATCTGATAGAGGCCGCGGGCATCGAGCGTTTGCGCATTACCGGTGGCGAGCCATTGGTCAGTCCCAAGCTCGAAGCCTTCATGACTGCCGTCGGGCAGATGGGCCTGGCGGACATCAGCCTGACCACCAATGGTCAGTTGCTGGCGAAAAAGCTGCCGCTGTTGGTGAATGCCGGCATTCGGCGCATCAACGTTTCCCTCGATACTCTGGATGCCAGCGCTTTTCGCAGCATTGCGCGCGGTGGTGATCTGGCGACCGTCCTCGACGGTATGGACCAGGCCGCAGCGGCCGGTATGAAGATCAAGGTCAATATGGTGCCGCTGCGTGGGCAGAACCTTGATCAGGTAATGCCGCTGCTCGACTACTGCCTGGAGCGCGGCTACGAGTTGCGCTTTATCGAGTTGATGCGCATGGGCCACTTGGCCAGCGACTCCAATGCCTTCCTGCAACAGTTCGTCAGCCTTCAGCAGTTGCTGAGCCTGATCGGCGAACGCTACGAGTACCTTCAGGCCGATGCGCCAGTCGATGCCACGGCGGTGCGTTACCAGATTCCGGGGCTGGGCCACTTTGGCGTGATCGCCAACGAAAGCGTTCCGTTTTGCCGCACCTGTTCGCGTCTACGCTTGTCGTCTACAGGTTGGCTGCATGGCTGCCTGTCGTCGAGCAATCGTCACTATGTCGGCGATTTGTTGGATAAACCTCGTCACCAGGCGCTACCGGCCTTGCAGCGACTGCTGGTCAAAGCCTTGGGCGACAAGCAGGAAGTGGCGTTCTCCGGTGGCGCGACCATCATGAAGATTATTGGCGGCTGATCGGGCCCTGTGGCGAGGGGGCTTGCCCCCGTTGGGTCGCGAAGCGGCCCTAAAACCATTCTCCCCATTGTGTCAGAAGCACCGCATGTATCGGTTTTACGGCTGCTATGCAGCCGAACGGGGGCAAGCCCCCTCGCCACAGTTCATGCTTGAAATGATATGAGTTCCAGGGACTGGCGCGGAAGCTGCATCCCATGGCCATTCGCCGGTTTTCCGTCACCGGCCTCTGGAGGGTAGGATGCGTAGCCTGGTTTTGCTGCTGGCCGTTTTGGCGCTTGGTGGCTGCATGAATGTCAGCGATATGGCCGAAGGGACTCGCTACCACATGAGCGACGCCGGCCTGCTGGACCACAGCGACAGCCGTCGTGTGAATAACTTCCGCATTCAGCCGGACTCGTTCATCTACATCGCCCAAGGTGCCTTCGTGCCGCCAGGCAATGCCTACCCGCGACCTAACGTGGTGGCCGAAGAGGCCTTCAACGGCTTTATCGAATATTTCCCGATGATCCGCCGCGCCCGCGCGCCGGAAGGCCTCGACGCTGCCATGGGCGAAGCCCGTGCCGCCGGCGCCCATTACCTGCTGTACACGCGTTTCGCCAAGGCTGACGACCGCATCGGTAACTCGGACGAATGGCTCGACCAGGAACACGTGGATCGCCTCGGAATCGACAACGGCGTGATTCAGATCATGTTGATCGAGACCAGCACCCAGTATTTGATTGATACTGCACGTATCAAGAGTCGTGGCGGTTTACTGACGTTCCACGACAACAAGCCAGAAGACTTGCTGGGCCCGCCGCTGGAGCAATACGCTCGTAGCCTGCTGGGGCTCAGCGACCAGTAATTCAAAGGAGAACGCCATGAGTGGCCCGCAAAAAGCCAACGATCTGTTGGGGCAAATCCCCAAAACCAAAGGCTTGCCGCCGGTCCACTTGTGGAACCCCGACTTCTGCGGCGACATCGACATGCGCATCGCCCGCGACGGCACCTGGTATTACCTGGGCACGCCGATCGGGCGCAAGCCGATGGTCAAGCTGTTCTCCACCATCATTCGCCGAGACGGCGATGATTACTTTCTGATTACCCCGGTCGAAAAGGTTGGCATCAAGGTCGACGATGCGCCGTTCGTGGCGATTGCCGTGGAGGTCGAAGGCGAGGGTGAAGCCCAGGTCTTGCGCTTTACCACCAACGTCGATGAAACGGCCGATGCCGGCGCCGAGCACCCTATGCGCGTGGTGATCGATCCGGTGACTCAGGAACCCGCGCCGTACGTGCATGTGCGCACCAACCTTGAAGCGCTGATCCATCGCAATGTGTTCTACCAACTGGTGGAGCTGGCGGTGAGTCGTGAAATCGACGGGCAGCGTTGGCTGGGCGTGTGGAGCGGTGGCGAATTCTTCCCGATCGGGCTTGAGCCATAGTCGATTGAGCGTTGGCAACGAAACGGCCCGTTATTGCAACGGGCCGTTTTTTTGGGCTTACAAACCTTTGCTCTTGAGCCTGGCGGCATGTTCAAGGTAGAGCATGACCGGGCTCACGTTCCAACTGTTGATCCCTGCCATCTGATTGACTGCGTCGAAATGGTCCATGGGGTAATCCGAGCGGATCACTTTGCCCAAGTGAGAGCTGTAGCGGCCGACCAATCCATCGTTGGCGTGCTCCTCCTTGTAAAACAACTTCGACAGCACTTTACAGTTCAAATGGGTCGGGTCGAGGAGTTGCAGGCTTTGGAAGTTCTGCACGATCCCGCTCCAGGAGTAGTAATACACGCCGTTTTCGACTTCGTTACCTTCCCCGCCCCAAACCTTTGGCACCCCTTGCGGGTACTTGCGATTGAAGGCGGCCAATCCTGCGCTGGTCAGCGATTCGAATGCCGCTTCAGCATCAATCGGGTTTTCCGGATGGCCGCTGATCAACGAAATGAAGGTGCCGACCGCGCCAAACAGGGCCAGTACGAACGCTTCGGGCAACTCTCCGGGCGTCAGCGCCTTATGCAATTGGTCGGCAATCTCGGAGCCATGATTGGGGCAACTGACGGACGTGACCGACGCGACCTTTTCCGGGTGCAGCGCTGCTACGTAGCGTGCGGCCAGAGGGCCTTGGCTATGGCCGATCAGATTGACCTTGGCAGCTCCCGTTTCCAGCAAAATGCGGTTGACGTGCTCGAGCAGTTTTTCGCCGCGTTCTTCATTGCCGTTGACGGTTGGAATATTGACCGCAAACACCTGAGCACCGGCGCGTTCAAGGGCTTCCTCGATTTCGAAGAAGTAAGGGTAACCGGCGATTTTATCGAAGCCGAAAAGACCGTGAACCAACACAATGGGGTACTTCGTAGACGCATCCATGTCCATGTTCATACCTATCGATAGCGGATTTGAAGGAGAACAGACCGCTGACTGCCCGATCTGCTGCGGCTAACCGTAGTTTACAAAGTGGATGGGATCAAAGCGCTTCGAGCAGGATTCGGACGAACAGCCGTGTCCGTATGGCAAGGCATCTGAAAATCCAATTGACACCCAATCATATGATGATTAGCGTGGACACCCATCGCGAACGGCGTTGTGTCGTTTGTTTTTTATCACCGGTCGACGAGGTGCCCATGTCCAGCAGTTTTCATGCGTCGACGGTCGACTGGCTGGGGTGCTGGATTGCTGCCGGCCAGGTAAAGCCCGGCGAAACCATCAAGGTCGAAGCCGACCTGGGCGAGCAGCTCGGTGTCAGCCGCACGGTCATCCGCGAAGCCATCAAAACCCTGGTGGCCAAAGGCATGCTCGAAGTCGGGCCGAAGGTCGGCACACGCGTATTGCCGGTGCGTCGCTGGAACCTCTTCGATCCTCAAGTCGTCGGCTGGCTGTCGCGCAACGGCTTGCCGGAAAACTTCGTCGACGACCTGCTCGACCTGCGCCGCACCATCGAACCCATGGCGGTGCGCTGGGCCTGCGAGCGGGCGACGGTGGAACAAGTGCAAGCCGTACTCCAGGCCTATAACGCGTTGGAACGGGCAGTGGACAGCGGCATCGATTACAACCGCGCGGACCAGTTCTTCCACGAGTGCATCCTCGCCGCCAGCCACAATCAATTCATCGAACAAATGGTCCCGGCCCTCGGTGCGTTGCTGGCCGTGTCTTTCGAAGTGTCTGCCGCCGACCCGGACGAACTGCGCCGAACCTTGCCAATCCACAAAGACATGGCCGACGCCATCGCCGCCCGGGATGCCGCGCGGGGTGTGTGGGCTTGCATGACCCTGATCGATAACGCGGACCTGGCGATCAAACGCTTCTACCCGCAAGTCATGGCCGACAAGAAGGCTAGCTGACAATAAGAACCCTTGTGGGAGCGGGCTTGTGTGGCGAGGGGGCTTGCCCCCGTTGGGTCGCGAAGCGGCCCCGGCATTTCAAAGTTAAACCGCATGTAACGGTTTTACGACTGCTTCGCAGTCGAACGGGGGCAAGCCCCCTCGCCACACAGGCTTGTTCCAACATAAAAGCAATAAAAAAGGAGGTTTCATGACGTGGACTGCGGTTACCGGACACCGTGCGCAACTCGGCGAAGGCCCGTTTTGGGATGCTCCGACCCAGGCGCTGTATTGGGTAGATATCGCCGGTAAACAAGCGCTCAGGCTGATCGGCGCCAATGTGCAAATCTGGCAGATGCCGGAGCACGTGTCCGCATTCATCCCCAGCGAAAGCGGCGATGCCCTGGTGACATTGAGCAGTGGGGTTTATCGGCTGGATCTGGATTCCCCAGGCCTGGAACCTCGGCTGACCTTGTTCTGCGTCGCCGATCCGCAACCCGGCAATCGCCCCAACGAAGCTCGCTGCGATGCCCAGGGCCGGCTCTGGTTGGGCACCATGCAAAACAACATCGGTGAGCAGGGCGAAGATTTGCCCGTCGTGCGCCGGTCCGGTGGCCTGTTTCGCATCGACCGCGATGCTCGGGTCACGCCGCTACTACGAGGATTAGGCATCCCCAACACGTTGCTATGGAGCGACGACGGCACAACCCTGTATTTCGCCGACAGCCTCGACAGCACGCTTTACCGGCATTTCATCCATACCGACGGCAACCTGGACACCGCCTATGTCTGGTTTGGCCCCCACGAACGTGGCGGCCCCGATGGCTCGGCGATGGATGCCGAGGGCTATATCTGGAATGCCCGATGGGATGGCAGTTGTCTGCTCAGGCTGAACCCGGATGGTTATGTGGATCGGGTGATCGAACTGCCGGTCAGCCGTCCCACCAGTTGCGTGTTCGGTGGCGAAGACTTCAAAACCCTGTACATCACCAGCGCCGCAAGCCCGCTCAATCACCCGCTGGACGGCGCGCTGTTATCGATTCGCGTGGATGTGCCCGGAAAACCCTGTCAGCGATTCGCTGGATAAATCCCAAAATATGGGATGTAAAATTATATATTGAGATTATTTGGCGGTCGGGTTTATAGTCGGCCCCATCAGTTACACGCACTCACACTTAAAAAAACAAAACAGGTGAAGTGATGCAGCGATATTCCACCGCACTCCCGTACGGAGTCAGTGCTTCAGGCCGCCTCGGCGCCCGGGCGTTTTCGCGCCTGCCTGCCTATTTCCAAAAGCCTTTTGACCGGACATCGACAGATGTCCGGTTTTCGTCGTGCCTTCAAACAGGAGTGTTGATCCATGGCTGAACCTCTTTCCTTGCCACCAGTGCCCGAACCGCCCAAGGGCGAGCGGTTGAAAAACAAGGTCGTGCTGCTGACCGGCGCCGCTCAGGGTATTGGCGAAGCGATTGTCGCGACCTTCGCCTCTCAGCAGGCCAAGCTGATCATCAGCGATATCCAGGGCGAGAAAGTCGAAAAAGTCGCGGCGCACTGGCGTGAACAAGGTGCGGATGTCGTGGCAATCAAGGCCGACGTATCGCGCCAGCAAGACCTGCACGCCATGGCCAGATTGGCCATTGAGCTTCACGGCCGGATCGATGTGCTGGTCAACTGCGCCGGGGTCAACGTGTTCCGCGATCCGCTGGAAATGACCGAGGAAGATTGGCGTCGCTGCTTCGCCATCGATCTGGACGGCGCCTGGTATGGCTGCAAAGCCGTGTTGCCGCAAATGATCGAGCAGGGCATCGGCAGCATCATCAATATTGCCTCCACCCATTCCACTCACATCATTCCCGGCTGCTTCCCGTACCCGGTGGCCAAGCATGGCTTGCTGGGACTGACCCGCGCCTTGGGCATCGAGTACGCACCGAAGGGTATTCGCGTCAACGCCATCGCACCGGGCTACATCGAAACCCAACTGAACGTCGATTACTGGAACGGTTTTGCCGACCCCCATGCCGAACGTCAGCGGGCCTTCGACCTGCATCCACCGCGGCGCATCGGCCAGCCGATTGAAGTGGCGATGACCGCTGTGTTCCTGGCCAGCGATGAAGCGCCGTTCATCAATGCCTCGTGCATCACCATCGATGGTGGGCGCTCGGTCATGTACCACGACTGAATAACTCGGGTTTCAAGCGCGAAACTACGTCTGAAATCCAATCATCATACGATATGACTATTAGCTGCATGCTTTGAAGGCTTTCAAATAACGCTCAAAAAAAATAACAAGGAGTCAGCTTATGAAACGTCGTCGTGGGATCCGTTCCCTGTGCTGTGCCGCTTTGGCGGTCACCGCGGTCAGCCTCAGCAGTACATTGCTGGCGGCCGAGGAAGTGAAGATTGGTTTTCTGGTCAAGCAAGCGGAAGAGCCCTGGTTCCAGACCGAATGGGCCTTCGCCGAAAAGGCCGGCAAGGACAAGGGCTTCACCCTCATCAAAATCGCCGTGCCTGATGGCGAGAAAACCCTCTCGGCCATCGACAGCCTGGCGGCCAACGGCGCCAAGGGCTTCGTGATCTGCCCGCCGGACGTGTCCCTGGGCCCTGCGATCATGGCCAAGGCCAAGCTCAACGGTTTGAAAGTGATCGCCGTCGATGACCGTTTCGTCGATGCCGGCGGCAAGTTCATGGAGGACGTGCCGTACCTCGGCATGGCGGCCTTCGAAGTCGGCCAGAAGCAGGGCGCCGCCATGGCCACAGAGGCGAAGAAACGCGGCTGGGACTGGAAAGACACCTACGCGGTGATCAACACCTACAACGAACTTGATACCGGTAAGAAACGCACTGACGGTTCTGTCAAAGCGCTGGAAGACGCCGGTATGCCGAAAGACCACATCCTCTTTTCTGCGCTGAAAACCCTCGACGTACCGGGCAGCATGGACGCCACCAACTCGGCCTTGGTGAAGCTTCCGGGCGCGGCGAAAAACCTGATCATCGGCGGCATGAACGACAACACCGTGCTGGGCGGCGTGCGCGCCACTGAGAGCGCCGGTTTTGCCGCAGCCAACGTGATCGGCATCGGCATCAACGGCACCGATGCCATCGGTGAACTGAAGAAACCCAACAGCGGCTTCTTCGGCTCGATGCTGCCGAGCCCGCACATTGAGGGCTACAACACCGCGAGCATGATGTACGAGTGGGTCACCACCGGCAAAGAACCGCCCAAATACACCGCGATGGACGACGTTACGCTGATCACGCGCGACAACTTCAAGCAGGAACTGGAAAAAATCGGCCTGTGGAACTGAGGCGCGGTTGATTTCATCGGCGGCCCTGGCGACGGGGCTGCCTGACCGGTGTGATGAGGTGGGTTTATGCACGCGCACGTACAAACAAATGAACAGAGCATTGGCGGCAGCCTGCGCTTCAACGGGATCGGCAAAACCTTTCCCGGGGTGAAGGCGCTGGACGGCATCAGTTTCGTCGCCCATCCGGGGCAGGTTCACGCCTTGATGGGCGAGAACGGCGCCGGTAAATCCACGCTGCTGAAAATCCTTGGCGGTGCTTACACGCCGAGCAGCGGCGATCTGCAGATCGGTGAGCGGACGAGGGTCTTCAAGTCCACCGCCGACAGCATTGGCAGCGGGGTTGCGGTGATCCATCAGGAGCTGCACCTGGTGCCGGAAATGACCGTCGCCGAGAACCTGTTTCTCGGGCATCTGCCGGCGAGTTTCGGCCTGATCAATCGCGGCGCTTTGCGGCAACAGGCATTGGCCTGCCTTAAAGGCCTGGCCGATGAAATCGATCCACAAGAGAAAGTCGGGCGCTTGTCCCTCGGTCAGCGGCAACTGGTGGAAATCGCCAAGGCGTTGTCCCGTGGCGCGCATGTGATTGCATTCGACGAGCCCACCAGCAGCCTGTCGGCGCGGGAAATCGATCGCTTGATGGCGATCATCGGACGCCTGCGCGACGAAGGCAAAGTGGTGCTTTACGTCTCACATCGCATGGAAGAAGTGTTCCGCATCTGTAACGCGGTGACGGTGTTCAAGGACGGTCGCTTCGTGCGCACCTTCGAGGACATGAGCGCGCTGACCCATGATCAGTTAGTGACGTGCATGGTCGGTCGCGACATTCAGGACATCTACGATTACCGCAGCCGTGCGCGTGGTGCGGTGGCGCTCAAGGTCGACGGGTTACTGGGGCCGGGCTTGCGTGAGCCGGTGAGTTTCGAGGCGCACAAGGGGGAAATCCTCGGGCTGTTCGGCCTGGTCGGGGCCGGGCGCACCGAGCTGTTCCGAATGCTCAGCGGGCTCACGCGCAACACCGCCGGGCGCCTGGAGTTGCGCGGTCGCGAACTGAAACTGCATTCGCCACGCGATGCCATCGCCGCGGGGATTCTGCTGTGCCCCGAGGACCGCAAGAAGGAGGGCATCCTGCCGCTCGCAAGCGTCGCCGAGAACATCAACATCAGCGCTCGCGGCGCCCATTCCACCTTCGGTTGCCTGTTGCGCGGCTTGTGGGAAAAAGACAATGCCGACAAGCAGATCAAGGCGCTGAAGGTGAAGACGCCCAACGCGGCGCAGAAAATCATGTACCTGTCTGGCGGCAATCAGCAGAAGGCGATTCTCGGTCGCTGGCTGTCGATGCCGATGAAAGTCCTGCTGCTCGACGAGCCCACCCGGGGCATCGACATCGGTGCCAAAGCCGAGATTTACCAGATCATCCATAACCTGGCCGCCAGCGGCATCGCGGTGATTGTGGTGTCCAGCGACCTGATGGAAGTCATGGGTATTTCTGACCGCATCCTGGTGCTCTGCGAAGGCGCGATGCGCGGCGAACTGACCCGCGAACAAGCCAATGAATCCAACCTGCTGCAACTGGCGTTGCCACGCCAACGTGCTGCCGACGTGGCGAACTGAGAGGTGACTATGACCGTCCAAAACAATGCTCTGCCAACCCCGCGAAAACCTCTGGACCTGCGGCGCTTTCTCGATGACTGGGTGATGCTGCTGGCGGCCGTCGGGATCTTCGTGCTCTGCACCTTGCTGATCGACAACTTCCTGTCGCCGCTGAACATGCGCGGTCTGGGCCTGGCGATTTCTACGACCGGAATTGCCGCGTGCACCATGTTGTATTGCCTGGCGTCCGGGCATTTCGACTTGTCGGTGGGCTCGGTGATTGCCTGCGCCGGCGTAGTCGCGGCGGTGGTGATGCGCGACACCGACAGCGTGTTCCTCGGTGTCAGTGCGGCGCTGGTGATGGGGCTGATCGTCGGGCTGATCAACGGGATCGTGATTGCCAAGCTGCGGGTCAATGCGTTGATCACCACGCTGGCGACCATGCAGATCGTTCGGGGCCTTGCGTACATTTTTGCCAACGGCAAAGCGGTGGGCGTTTCGCAGGAACAGTTCTTCGTCTTCGGTAATGGTCAGTTGTTCGGCGTGCCGGTGCCGATTCTAATCACCATCGTCTGCTTCCTGTTTTTCGGCTGGTTGCTGAACTACACCACCTACGGGCGCAACACCATGGCCATCGGCGGCAACCAGGAAGCGGCGTTGCTGGCCGGGGTCAACGTTGACCGGACCAAGATCCTCATCTTCGCCGTACACGGTGTGATCGGTGCGTTGGCCGGGGTGATCCTGGCGTCGCGCATGACGTCCGGTCAGCCGATGATTGGCCAGGGTTTCGAGCTGACGGTGATCTCGGCTTGCGTACTCGGCGGGGTGTCGTTGAGTGGCGGGATCGGGATGATTCGGCATGTGATTGCCGGGGTGCTGATTCTGGCGATCATCGAGAATGCGATGAACCTGAAGAATATCGATACGTTTTATCAGTACGTGATTCGTGGTTCGATCCTGTTGCTGGCGGTGGTGATTGACCGGTTGAAACAGCGCTGACTTCCACTTGTGGGAGCGGGTTGTCACCGATCATTCCCACGCTTTGCGTGGGAACGCAGCCCGGGACGCTCCGCGTCCCAACAGCGGACGCAGAGCGTCCATTGAGGCATTCCCACGCGGAGCATGGGAACGATCATTTGAAGGATCCTTCATCCACTTTCACAAAATATCCCTTGCTCGCCCCAACCCGTTTCAGCTATGACGGTACACCCGAGGTGTACATGATTAGACCGCTACGAATTGACAAGAAACAACAGGTGGTCGACGAGCTCGTCCGGCGCATCGAAAACGGCCTCATGGAGGACGGCGTTCTATTGCCGGGCGAACATCAGTTGGCTCAGGAGTTCAAGGTCAGCCGCGGCACGCTGCGTGAAGCCCTGGTCGAACTGAAGCGGCGCCACGACATCGTTACGCAAGGCGCAGTGGGGTCCATCGTCACGTTCGATGGTGTGGTGCTCGATCAGCGCAACGGCTGGGCCCAGGCGCTGGCCGACAATGGGGCGCTGATCAATACCGAAGTGCTGCGGCTGGAGGCGGTGACCCGACCGGACCTGTTGGCGCGTTTCGGTACCGACCAATTCATCACCCTCGACCGTCGCCGCCGTGGCACCGATGGCACGCTGGTGTCTCTTGAGCGCTCATTGATGCCCGCCACCGGAGGCCTGGAAGGCCTGCCGCGAGTCGGCCTGATCGATGACTCCCTGACCATCACGTTGGCCGCCTATGGCTACATTGGCGATCACGGCGATCAGTGGATCGGCGCCGAACCCTTGAATGCCGAAGACGCCGAATTGCTCGGGCGCCCGGAGGGCACGGTGTTCCTCAAGGCCCTGCGCACCACTTACGACCGTCAGAATCGCTTCATGGAACAGGTCGAAAGCCTGCTCGATCCGGTGCATTTTCGTCTGCATCTGCAAATTGGAACTTCAAAATGACCGCGCTCGACCGTGCGCTGGGCGCCTTCTATGGGCTGGCCCTGGGCGATGCGTTGGGCATGCCTACACAATCCCTGAGCCGCGCCGAGATCAAGGCGCGTTTCGGCGAGATCACCGATCTGCAAGACGCTGGCCCGGATCAACCGATCGCCGCAAACATGCCCAAAGGCTCGATCACTGACGATACGGAGCAGGCGATCCTGGTCGGTCAGTTATTGATTGAAGGCGAAGGCTGGATCGAACCGGCGGTGCTGGCCCAGCGCTTGATCGAATGGGAAGCCGGGATGCAGGCCAAGGGTTCGCAGGATTTGCTCGGCCCCTCGACCAAACGCGCGATCGAGATGATCCTCGCCGGCCACTCGCTGGAAGAGGCAGGCCGCCACGGCACCACCAATGGCGCGGCCATGCGCATCACGCCGGTGGGTATTGCGGCCGATATTGCCGATCCCGAGCGTTTCATCCGCGCCGTGGTGCAGGCCTGTCAGGTGACCCACAACACCACGCTGGGAATTGCCAGTGCGGCGGCGGTGGCGGCGGTGGTTTCTGCCGGGATCAACGGCATGGACCTGGGCGAAGCATTGAACCTTGGCCAGCAGATTGCTCGGCAAGCCGAAAGCCATGGCCACTGGGTCGCTGGCGGACGTATCGCCGCGCGCATCGGTTGGGCGTGGAGCATCAGCGTCGACAGCGACAAGGCATTGCTGGCGGATTTGCTGTACGACGTGATCGGCACGTCGGTGGCCTCGCAGGAGTCGGTGGTGGTGTCGTTTGCGCTGGCTCGGCAAGTGGCTATCGGGCAGATGACAGCCTTCGAAGCGTTGTGCATGGCTGCCGGTTTGGGCGGAGATACCGATACCATCGCGGCGATTCTCGGCGCCATGCTTGGAGCCTGCCAGGGGCTTGAGAATTGGCCGGTGGCGATGATCGAGCAGGTTAAAGCAGTAAATGATTTGCAGCTGGAACCGTTGGTGCAGGGGCTGCTGGCTTTGCGTTGACTGGACTGGCGTCTTCGCGAGCAAGCCCGCTCCCACAAGGATGGCGCAATTCTCATGGTTCACATCAAACCTGTGGGAGCGGGCTTGCTCGCGAAGGGCGCAACGCACATTAGAAGTATTTCACCCGCAATGGACGCACTGATATGGCAAGGATCGCCGGAATGTTATCTCGACTTCCGAAATTGCCCATAACCACAACAATGGCAACAGGAGCAGTTTTATGAGTTCATCGAACACCGGGCAAAGTGCCGGGCAATTGGAAACCCGTGGCATCGAGCCGGTGCCGGAAGGGGAGTGCAACGGTCACCCACTGCAACTGTTCTGGGTCTGGTTCGCGGCCAACATTTCCATCCTCGGCTTACCGTTGGGCGCCACGCTGGTGGCCTTCCGCGGCCTGGCGATCTGGCAGGCGATCATCGTCGCCATCCTTGGTGCCGCCGGCTCTTTCGCAGTGGTCGGGATCATCTCCATTGCCGGGCGTCGTGGTCGCGCACCGAGCCTGACGCTGTCGCGAGCAATCTTCGGGGTGCGCGGCAATATCGGCCCGACGCTGGTCTCGCTGATGTCGCGACTGGGTTGGGAAACCGTCAACACCACCACCGCCGCATTCGTCTTGCTGTCGCTGTGCTCGATTCTGTTCGGCTCGCCAGTGGAAGCCAAAAGCGCGCCGCTGCTGACCCTGGTGTTTATCGCGATTTTTGTACTGCTGACGTTGTCGGTGTCCGGCCTCGGCCACCCCACGTTGCTGGTGATCCAGAGATGGGCGACTTACGTGTTCGGTGCGTTGAACATCCTGGTCGGCGGTTTCCTCTGCGCGACCATCGACTGGAGCGCCGTATTCAACGCCACGCCAGCGCCCCTGAGCGCAATGATCATCGGCATCGGCACCATGGCCGCCGGCACCGGGATCGGTTGGGCCAACGCCGGTGCCGACATGTCGCGCTACCAGCACCGCAGCGTCAAAGCCGTGCGTCTGGTGGCGTCGGCGGCGTTCGGTGCGGGGATTCCGTTGGTGCTGCTGATCACCCTCGGTGGTTTGCTGTCAGTGGGCAATAACGATCTGGCCTCGGCCACTGACCCAATCGTCGCGATCCGCGACATGCTGCCGACCTGGATGGCCGTGCCGTACCTGATCACCGCATTCGGCGGGCTGCTGCTGTCGAACAACCTGTCGGTGTACTCCGCCGGTTTGACCACGCTGACCCTCGGCCTGAAGGTCAAGCGCGTGTATGCGGTGGTGCTCGATATCATCGCGATCTTCGCCGGTTCGATCTACTTCATGCTGATCGCCGAGAGTTTTTACGGCCCGTTCATCACCTTCATTTCCTTGCTGGCGGTGCCAATCACGGCATGGGTCGGGATCTTTGTGGTCGACCTGATTCATCGTCATTACTACAGCCCCCAAGACCTGCTGGACGTCAGCCCGAGCAGCGCCTACTGGTATCGCGGTGGCGTCGAGTGGCGCGCCTTCGGTGCATGGGCGCTGGCGATCGTGCTGGGTTTCAGTTTCACCACCATTGGCACTACTGAACAAGATGTCTGGTTCCGGGGCTTTTTGTCCGACTCCTGGCTGGGCCACAACGGCCTGGGCTGGATCGTCACGTTCCTGGTGGCCGGTGGCGTTTACTGGGTACTCGGCGGTGCCAAGGATCGCCGCACTGCGTTGATCGAGCCGGCTCATGCCTAATCTGCTACACACCGGCCAGGTCATGATCGACCTGGTCATGGCCGTGGATAAATTGCCTCATTCAGGCGGCGACGTGCTGGCGCAATCCGCCCGTTTCGAGGCTGGCGGTGGCTTCAATGTGATGGCTGCGGCCCGGCGAAACGGCTTGCCGGTGGTCTACCTCGGTGGCCATGGCAAGGGCCGTTTCGGCGACATGGCCCGAGAGGCGATGACGGCTGAAGGCATTCGGATCGGCATCGATCAGAGCACTGAGCGCGACACCGGGCTGTGTGTCGCGCTGACCGAAGCTTCGGCCGAGCGCACGTTCATTTCCTGCATTGGTGCCGAAGGCGAATTGACCGCCGAAGACCTGGCGAGCGTGCCGATCGAGGCGGGCGATTTTGTCTATGTCAGCGGCTATAGCCTGCTGCATGGCGGCAAGGCTCAGGTGCTGGTGAATTGGGTGCTGGATTTGCCGGACGGGATCAAGGTGGTGTTCGATCCGGGGCCGTTGGTGGGTTCGCCGGACGCGCCGCTGATGAAGGCCTTGTTGCAGCGCATCGATCTGTGGACCAGCAACCGCGTCGAGGCGCAGCGGTTTACCGGGGCGTCAGACATTGCCGAGGCGTTGAATGGGCTGGCGGATCATTTGCCGGCGGACGTTTTGATGGTGGTTCGTGATGGGCCGCAGGGGTGCTGGATCAGCCAGCATGGTGACCGTCAGCATGTGCCGGGATTCAAGGTTGTGGCGGTGGACAGCAACGGCGCAGGGGATGCTCACGCGGGCGTTTTTGTCGCCGGGTTGGCGCATGGATTATCGGCAGTCGAAGCGGCGCGGCGGGCGAATGCGGCGGCGGCGTTGGCGGTCACTCGCTGGGGGCCGGCGACTTCGCCGGGGGCGGTTGAGGTGGATGCGTTGATCCGGGAGACCTATGGCGCCTGATTGACCGCTATCGCGAGCAGGCTCGCTCCCACAGTTGATTCGTGTGAGCCGCAATATTGGCGGCTGGCATAAATCCAATGTGGGAGCGAGCCTGCTCGCGATGAGGCCCTCGAATTCACCCTCAAATCCGGACCCTTACCCGGCCCTGCGCAACGCCTCGATCAACTCCTGCTTGCGCATGCTCGAGCGCCCCGGAATCTTCTTCGCCCGGGCTTCTTTCATCAGGCTGTCCACCGTTTGCGTCTCGCGCGAAGCCTTGCTGTTGCGCGGCTTGCCTTCACGGGTGGCCACCGCACGCCGGGCTGACTCCTTGCGATCTGCAGACTTGGCGCTGGCCGGCTTCTTGCGCCCCGAGCCGCCGGCGCGTTCACCGCCGCCCGACTGCTTGTTCACCGTGGCCCAGGCGCGAGCTTCGGCTTCATCTTTCGACACGCCTTTGTGCTCGTAGCTTTCTTCGATGTGTTCGGCCTTGCGTTTTTGCTCGGCGGTGTATTTGTCTTTGCTTCCACGAGGCATGGGACTTCTCCTGGTTGTAGGCGCTGGCGAAGGCTCGGGCCGCGTTCGGACGATCTTTGCTCTTCAAACATTCACAGGCAAAAGATCGCAACCTGTTGCAGCGCCTACTCAGTTAGACATCCAGCTTGCGCGCCGCTTCAACCCCAGCGGCGCTGAGTTTGATCGGCAGGTTCAGCGAGTGCTCGCCGGCTTCGTTGCAGATCACATGACCGTGCTGGATCAGCCCGCGTTCCTGCAGAGTGGCGAGGGTGCTGGCCACGACTTTCTCCCCCCGGTAATTGTCCAGAACCTCCTTGCCCAAGCCATTTGGGTGGGCGTGTAGCAGGCGGGTCAGGACTTCTTTTTCCAGGTTTTTATCGACGTTCATGGTTACCTCTTCGTTAGGACGGATAGGTATTGCAGGTCGCTCGCATCGGCGATTTTATTGATTGACGCTACGGCCTTCGGAGCCCGAGCCACCGGTGGTGGTTTTCGAGCCGACGCCGGTTCCGGCGTTGTCGGGAGTCTGGGGGCCGGATGTATTCATCCCGCCCTGAGCGCCCGCGTCGTCGTGATAAATCCGTGGGTCTGTGGCCGTCGGAGAAGGCGATCGGCCGCTGTCGATGCCTTGGATGGTCGCAGATTCGGGCCTTTGGAGTGGATCGGTCGGGTCGGTCCCGGAAGAGCTGGTCGCGGCGAGCGCGACAGAGGAGAGCAGCGTGGTTAGAGCGAGGGCGGTCAGTCGGGACGTGATCATGGTGTCGTCTCCGTTGATTAGAGTCCTTACCTGATGTTGGTCCTTTCTGACCTGGATTGGTGCCTGATGAACGACGAGTGGTCCAGGGGGCGTTCTCAATGAGTTCCCGGCGCGGCGGGGAAACTCATTGAGAACGCCCCCTAGGCCTGCTGCAACGATTTGATCCTGCTGACGTGACGCCAGATCAACCGACCTGCGGTGATCAGCCAGTTCAGCAGGGCCACCGCCAGTACCGTGAGCAACAGCGTCACCATCCCGTGTTCGACGATGATTCTGCCGGCCAGCAACGGAAAGCCGAACACGCCGATGAAGTAGGACAGGCTGAACAACAACAAGGCCTGCGAGGTGGTGCCGGACGGCGCTTCGTTCGCCGCCAAGCCATTGATCACCGAATACGTCAGCCCATAACCCACCCCGAGCATCATCGCCGCCAGCACGTAGCTGAATCCGTCATCGACGACAAAACCGAACATCAGGATCGAAACCATCATTAGGCCCGACAACAGGCAGGAGGCACGCAATGGATCGCGTTTGACCACGAACCCGGCAATCAACATTCGGCTGCTGATCGCCGCGCCCATGAAGCCGAAAAAGAACAGTGAATAATCAAGTGAACGGGACGCCGCGTAACTGGTTTGAAAACTCGACAGACCACCGAATACACAGCCGCCGAGGCCGACCATGATGATCGGGAACACGGCTCTGGAGGACAATACCCGAGCCGTTGCGCGCCAGGATATTCGTGCGACTGACGCTGATGCCGAGGGCGTTTTCTTGAGCTGGGCATCCAGCCGCCAGAACAGCAAAGCACCGATCAGGCTGGCCAGCGCCGCGAGGTAAAACGCTGCCGTCACCGGATACCCGAGAGCGCTGGCTGCGCGGCCCAACAATGGACCGCTGCCGATCCCGGTCATCATGCTGCCCGACAGCAGCGCAAAGTATTTAGCCCGTTGCGCAGGCGTCACCAGACTCGCGACGATGATCGGTCCGAGCGTGTAGAAAACGCCCCAGCCCAACCCTAGCATCAGTCCAAAAAACAGCAGCAGATTGCCAAAGCCAGGCGTCAAGGCAAATCCCAGGCTGGCGGCCACCAGCAAGAGGCTGAACAGTGCAATGGAGCGCGCCGCGCCGAGCAGGTCGGACAAGTGACCGGAAATAATCACCGCCGCAAAGGTGCTGAGCATCGCCGCCGAAATCACGCTGCCGGCATCGAGTTCGTTGCCACCGCGAGAGCCAATGAGCAACGACAGTAGAAAAGTCGAGCCATAGGACAACGACAACAAATAGCTGGCGAGGCAGAACAGACTGAACAACCTGCTTGAGACGGGTGGGGCGGCGGTAGACATGAGTCGTTCCTTGACCTGATAGAAGCGAATGTCATCTATCTATCACGCAAGGTATCGATGATAGGTCTGTGGTTACCGATTTCAAGGTTAGCGCAGACCGGAGTAATGCTCTGGGCAGACGCCGATTTCCTCCTTGAACAGCTCCATGAAACCCTTCAGGCGTTCGTGGCGAATCTGTGCCAGACGCTGACCGGTGGTCGTTTGGAAACCGTCCGCCAGGTGCAGCAGCTTAGTCTGGAAATGATCGAGGCAAAAGCGCTTGTCGTCGTAGTCCCGCTCTTTTGCCTCTGGGTCCAAAGGGTCATACAACGCACTGCCCATGCGTCCGGCGATGTAGAAGGTACGCGCCACGCCGAGCATGCCAAGGGAGTCGAGGCGGTCGGCGTCCTGGATGATTTTCGCTTCGAGGGTGATGGGCATGATGTTGGCGCTGAAGCTATGGGCTTCGATGGCGTGGGCGACCGCTGTGATTTTTGCGTGAGGCCAATCCATTGCTATCAGAACTGTCGAAGCTTTCTGTGCCGCCAGCCGTGAGGCTTGTGAGCGCTGCGGCGAGTTCTTCTCTACCGCTACGCAATCGTGCAACAGCACGGCGGCCAGCAGCACCTCAAGATCACCGCCTTCTTGCGCATGAAGCGTGCGCACGTTGTGCCACACCCGCTGCAAGTGCGACAGATCATGGGCGCCATCCTCGCCAGGTTCCAGCGCGTGGGGCAGCAGGATTGAGGCCAGATTATGCAGAGGCGCAAAAGCGATAGCGGTCATAAAAGTCCTTCAGTGTGGAAACGCTTATGTGGCGAGGGAGCTTGCTCCCGCTGGGTTGCAAAGCCGCCCCACCCCCAGACGACACGGTATTTCAGTTAGATCGGCGTCGCCAGTTTTGCGACTGC
Source organism: Pseudomonas sp. NPDC089918 (assembly GCF_050280605.1). NCBI lineage: Bacteria > Pseudomonadati > Pseudomonadota > Gammaproteobacteria > Pseudomonadales > Pseudomonadaceae > Pseudomonas > Pseudomonas sp. NPDC089918. The sequence goes on from NZ_JBNNVP010000027.1 coordinate 33,449, forward strand.
TTTGCAGCCGAACGGGAGCAAGCTCCCTCGCCACATTGCTTTCAAATGTGACGAGCGCCGCGCGCGGACTTAGTATGGCGTTTTCAACTTTTCACAAGGCACGTCCATGACGATCGAAATCCGCCCGGCAACCCCCAGCGATGCTCCGCAAATCCTCGCGTTCATCACTGAACTGGCCGACTTCGAACGTGCCCGCCACGAAGTCATCGCCAGCGTCGCCGACATCGAGCGCAGCCTGTTCAGCGAAGGCGCCACCGCCCATGGCCTGATTTGCCTGCGCAATGGCCTGCCGATCGGCTTTGCGGTGTTCTTCTTCAGTTATTCCACCTGGTTGGGCAGCAACTGCCTGTACCTCGAAGACCTCTACATCACCCCTGAACAACGAGGCGGCGGCGCCGGTAAAACCTTGCTGCGCCACCTGGCAAAAATCGCCTGCGCCAATGACTGCGGCCGTTTCGAATGGAGCGTGCTGGACTGGAACAAACCGGCGATCGAATTCTACAAATCCCTCGGCGCACAGCCGCAGGAAGAGTGGGTGCGGTATCGGATGGATGGGGCGGTGTTAAGGGATTTTGCCGAGGGCAATTGATCTCCTGAAAGATCGCAGCCTTCGGCAGCTCCTACACGGGATTGTGTTTGACCGCGCTATTGCGTCGTACATCGATCTGTAGGGACTGCCGAGAGCTGCGATCTTTTTTTGTGCGCTTCCCATTATATGGGATTGATATTTATATATTGAGATTTGCCTTCGTCCAGGTTTATAGTCCAGCTCACTCACTGCCAAAAAACAAAACAGGTGAAGCGATGCTGGCGCAATTGATCGCGCTCGATTGGGGGACAACCTCATTACGTGCTTACAAACTCGGCTTCGGTGGCCAGGTGCTGGAACAGCGCTCGCTGTCGTCCGGGATCATGCAGCTGCCCAAGACGCCGCGAATCATCGCCGGTCAGGAATGTGCCGACGGTTTTGAATTGGCCTTCGATGAGGCGTGCGGTGACTGGCTCGACGCGCAGCCCGATTTGCCGGTGATTGCTTGCGGCATGGTCGGCAGTGCTCAGGGCTGGCGCGAAGCGGCCTACTGCGACACGCCGGCGAACGTCGCCAATCTCGGAACTTCCCTACAAACAGTTCGCAGTCTTCGCGGTGTCGATGTGCACATCGTGCCGGGCGTGATTCAGCGTTCTCGCTTGCCGAACGTGATGCGCGGCGAGGAAACCCAGGTCCTCGGCGTGTTGCAGAATCTGCCGAGCGGGGCGGGCAACGATCTGTTGATCGGCTTGCCGGGCAGCCATTCGAAATGGGTGGAAGTGGCCGACGGCTGCATCGTGCATTTCGATACTTTCATGACCGGCGAAGTCTTCGCCGTACTCAGCGAACACAGCATTCTGGGGCGCACTCAGCAGCGCGGCGGGTCTTTCGATGGCGAAGCGTTTGATCGCGGCGTACGGGTGGCCCTGTCGGCGGACGGCGAGATCGGACCGCTGTCGACATTGTTCAGTGCTCGCAGTCTGGGGCTGACCGGTGAACTGAGCGCCGTCGCGCAGCCGGATTATCTGTCCGGCCTGTTGATCGGCCATGAACTGTCGGCCCTGGCCAATGTTCAGCGGCATCGGCGCAACAGCGTCCATCTGCCGTCGATCATCCTCATCGGCAACTCCCAACTCTGCGCCCGCTACAGCCGTGCGCTCGACGCCTGCGGTTTTGCCCGGGTGACCCTGGCCGAGCAGGCCACCGAACGCGGGTTGTGGCAGTTGGCGGTCGCCGCCGGACTGATCACGACACCCCCATCCCGTTAAACCTGACTGGAGGTCTGACATGCTCAAGCAAGCACTGGCACAAAACGGTCTGATCGCGATCCTGCGTGGCCTGCGTCCGCAAGAAGCGGCAGCCGTCGGCGAAGTCCTGTACTCGGCCGGATTTCGCGTCATTGAAGTGCCGCTTAATTCCCCCGAACCGTACGAAAGTATCCGCATCCTGCGCAGTACCTTACCCGCCGATTGCCTGATCGGTGCAGGCACGGTGCTGACGCCGGAGCAGGTCGAGCACGTGAAAGCGGCGGGCGGCCAAGTGATCGTCATGCCCCACAGCGATGCCAAGGTGTTGCGCGCGGCGAAAGCGGCGGGGCTGTTCCTGTCGCCGGGCGTGGCGACGCCGACCGAAGCCTTTGCTGCATTGGCCGAAGGGGCGGATGTGCTGAAGATGTTCCCGGCCGAACAAATGGGCCCCGCCGTTGTGAAAGCCTGGCTGGCGGTGTTGCCGGCAGGGACGGTGCTGGTGCCGGTGGGCGGGATTACGCCGGACAACATGCAGGTGTTTATCGAGGCAGGTGTCAAAGGTTTCGGGCTGGGTTCCGGGTTGTTCAAACCGGGTATGACACCTGAGCAAGTGGCAGTAAACGCCAAGGCGTATGTCGCTGCCTGGAATGCTTTGCGTTAAGACTTTTTGGCGCTGCGAGCGCTGCATCTAATAAGAGAGGCAATAGATGAAAATCACCAAACTCACTACCTTCATCGTTCCGCCGCGCTGGTGCTTCCTCAAGGTCGAAACCGACGAGGGCGTGACCGGTTGGGGGGAGCCTGTGGTCGAAGGCCGCGCGCACACCGTCGCTGCTGCGGTTGAGGAATTGTCCGACTACCTGATAGGCAAAGACCCACGCAACATCGAAGACATCTGGACCGTGCTCTACCGCGGCGGCTTCTACCGTGGCGGCGCGATCCACATGAGCGCTCTGGCGGGCATCGACCAGGCGTTGTGGGACATCAAGGGCAAGGCTCTTGGTGTGTCGGTCAGCGATCTGTTGGGTGGTCAGGTGCGCGACAAAATTCGCGTTTATTCATGGATCGGTGGTGATCGCCCGGCGGACACCGCTCGCGCTGCGAAAGAAGCGGTCAGCCGTGGTTTCACGGCGGTGAAAATGAACGGCACCGAAGAACTGCAATTTCTCGATTCCTTCGAGAAGGTCGACCTGGCCTTGGCCAACGTCGCCGCCGTACGCGATGCCGTCGGCCCGAATGTCGGCATCGGCGTGGACTTCCATGGTCGGGTGCATAAGCCCATGGCCAAGGTGCTGATGAAGGAACTCGACCCGTACAAACTGATGTTCATCGAAGAACCGGTGCTGAGTGAAAACTACGAAGCGCTGAAAGAACTGGCACCGCTGACCAGCACACCGATTGCCCTCGGCGAGCGGTTGTTCTCGCGTTGGGATTTCAAGCGAGTGCTCAGCGAAGGCTACGTCGACATCATCCAGCCGGATGCTTCCCATGCAGGTGGCATCACCGAAACCCGCAAGATCGCCAACATGGCTGAAGCCTACGACGTGGCACTGGCGCTGCATTGCCCGTTGGGCCCGATTGCCCTGGCGGCGTGCCTGCAACTGGACGCGGTTTGCTACAACGCGTTCATCCAGGAACAGAGCCTGGGCATCCATTACAACGAGAGCAATGACCTGCTCGATTATGTGAAAGATCCACGGGTGTTCGACTACGACAAAGGCTTCGTGAAGATCCCCAACGGCCCGGGCCTAGGCATCGAGATCAACGAGGAATACGTGATCGAGCGCGCCGCCGTCGGCCACCGCTGGCGCAACCCGATCTGGCGCCATGCCGATGGCAGCTTTGCCGAGTGGTGAGTTCTCCCTGACCCACCGCAAATTCCTGTGGGAGCCAGCCTGCTGGCGATTTGGTCGGCCCCCCCAGCATTCTTGGTGACTGACACACCGCTATCGCCAGCAGGCTGGCTCCCACAGTTTGATCTCCATGGACAGGGAGATTTGCGGCAAACCCGATTTCACATCGACCTCAATAAACATAAGAAGAGGCACCCCCCATGCAACCGCAAACCCTCACCGGGCAGGCGTCGTTGGTGACGCCCAGTCGCAAGCGTTTTTTCATCATGGTCCTGTTGTTCATCACGGTGGTGATCAACTACCTGGACCGCAGCAACCTGTCGATTGCCGCCCCGGCGCTGACCAGCGACCTGGGCATCGATCCGATCCATGTCGGGCTGATCTTTTCCGCGTTCGGCTGGACCTACGCCGCCATGCAGATCCCCGGCGGCTGGCTGGTGGACCGGGTGCCGCCACGCATCCTCTATAGCGTCGCATTGTTGCTGTGGTCGCTGGCCACGGTGATGCTCGGCTTCGCTGCCAGTTTCATCGCGCTGTTTGTGCTGCGCATGGCCGTCGGTGCGCTGGAAGCACCGGCGTATCCGATCAACAGCCGTGTGGTGACCACCTGGTTCCCCGAGCGCGAACGCGCCACGGCCATTGGTTTCTACACCTCCGGGCAGTTCGTCGGCCTGGCGTTCCTCACGCCGGTACTTGCGTGGTTGCAGCACCAATATGGCTGGCACATGGTGTTTGTCAGCACCGGTGTGGTGGGCATCATTTGGGCGGTGATCTGGTACGCGGTGTATCGCGAACCACGGGATTTCAAGGGCGCCAACGACGCTGAAATCGAGCTGATCCGCGAGGGCGGCGGGTTGGTGGATATCCAGGCTGAAGCCGCCAAGACCAAGGCTAAATTCAGCTGGGTCGACCTCGGGATTGTCCTGAGCAAACGCAAGTTGTGGGGCATTTACCTCGGTCAGTTCTGCCTCAATTCGACGTTGTGGTTTTTTCTGACGTGGTTCCCCACCTACCTGGTGAAATATCGCGGCATGGACTTCATCAAGTCTGGCTTGCTGGCGTCGCTACCGTTTCTGGCGGCATTCGTCGGTGTACTGTGTTCGGGGTTCTTCTCGGACTTTTTGATCCGTCGCGGTTACACGGTGGGTTTCGCCCGCAAGTTGCCGATCATTGGCGGCCTGCTGATTTCCACCTCGATCATCGGCGCCAATTTCGTTGAATCGACGCCGCTGGTGATTGCCTTCCTCGCTCTGGCCTTCTTCGGTAATGGTCTGGCTTCGATTACCTGGTCGCTGGTGTCGACCCTGGCCCCGGCGCGCTTGCTTGGATTGACCGGTGGGGTGTTCAATTTCATCGGCAACCTGGCGGCGATTACCACGCCCATCGTCATCGGTTACCTCGCCTCGGGTGATTCGTTTGCCCCGGCGATTACCTATATCTCGGTTCTGGCGTTGTTGGGTGCACTTTCCTACGTGTTGCTGGTGGGCAAGGTCGAGCGTATCAAGTTGTAGTTGCGGCCATCGGGCGACCATAATGCCGCCCGTTCACTCGCTCAACGGTAAAGGCTGGATATGCAGGAAGACGCCCCAAAAATCGCCAAGGACGCCGCGCCGACCGGCACCCAGACACTGCTTCGTGGTTTGGGTGTGGTTCAGGCCGTGGCCAGTGGCGCCCGCGATCTCAAGGAAATCGCCCGGCTGATCGGCACAACGCGCAGCACCACTCATCGTCTGGCCAGCTGCCTGGTGGATGAACGTTATTTGCGGGTGGTGCCGCAAGTCGGTTATCTGCTGGGGCCGAAACTGATCGAGCTGGGTTTCCAGGCACGTGAAGAGCTGCCACTGGTGACGTTGGCCGGGCCGTATCTGGATGAGTTGTCGGCGTTGACCGGTGACACCATTCACCTGGCGATTCGTGAGGGTGACGAGGTGCTGTACCTGCACAAGAATCCGGGGCGCAACGGTCCGGAAATGCGTTCGCGGGTCGGTCACCGCATGCCATTGGCGCGTACCGGGATCGGTAAGGCGCTGATGCTCGATGACACGCAGGAAGAATGGCAACGGCTTTACGAAATCAGCTTGCCGGTGGGTGGGAAAAATCAGTTCTGGCCGCAGCACCCGGAGCAATCCTGGGAGCAGTTTCAGCAGCGCATGATTGAGTATGTGGCTGGCGGGTACGCCTTCGACCTGGAAGACAACGAACCGTCGATTCGCTGCGTGGCGGCGCCGATCCGCGATGCCAGCAAGCGCATCGTCGCCGGCATCAGCATCGCCAGCACCGTGCCGTACATGCCGCTGGAAAAAATGGCCGAGCTGATTCCCCTGATCAAAGGGGTCACAGCCCGGCTGTCGGCGGAGCTTGGCTTGAAGGTTTAAACCTTCAGTGTCGCCATGTCGATCACGAAGCGGTACTTCACGTCACCGGCAATCATGCGGGTGTAAGCCTCGTTGATCTGGCGGATGTCGAGCATTTCGATGTCGCAGGTGATGCCGTGCTCGGCGCAGAAATCCAGCACTTCCTGGGTTTCGGCGATGCCGCCGATCAGCGAGCCGGCCAGCACGCGACGACCCAATACCAGTTTGGCAGCATGCACCGGTGGATCGATCGGTTCGATCAAGCCCACCAGAATGTGTACGCCGTCGAAACGCAGGGTATCGAGGTAGGGATTGAGGTCGTGCTGCACCGGAATGGTGTCCAGCAGGAAATCGAAATGTCCTGCGGCGGCTTTCATCTGTTCTGCGTCGGTGGACACGATCACGTGGTCCGCGCCTTGGCGACGACCTTCTTCGGCCTTGCTCGCCGAGCGGGTGAACAACGTCACCTCAGCGCCCATCGCCTTGGCGAACTTGATGCCCATGTGGCCGAGGCCACCCATGCCGAGAATCCCGACCTTGTCACCGGCCTTGACGCCGTAGTGCTTGAGCGGCGAGTAGGTGGTGATGCCGGCGCACAGAATCGGCGCGGCGCTGGCCGGGTCGAGTTGCTCCGGAATACGCACGACAAAGTGCTCGCTGACCACGATGCTGTCGGAGTAACCGCCCATGGTGTTGCTGCCATCGACCCGGTCCGGGGTGGCATACGTCATGGTCGGACCTTCCAGGCAGTATTGCTCCAGATCCGCCTGGCAGGCTTCGCAGTGACGGCACGAGTCGACCATGCAACCGACCCCGACCAGGTCGCCGACTTTGTGTTTAGTAACGTTCGCACCGACGGCGGTAACTTTGCCTACGATTTCGTGACCGGGCATCAGCGGGTAAACAGCAATACCCCACTCGTTGCGGGCCTGATGGATGTCGGAATGGCAGACGCCACAGTAGAGAATGTCGATCGCAACGTCGTCGGCCCGTGGGCTGCGGCGTTCGAATTTCATTGGGGCGAGGGGAGTGGTGGCTGACTGAGCGGCGTATCCGATGGCGGTGTACATGGTGAACCTCGCAAAAGCAGTGACAGGTGAGGCGAGCAATTCTGGGCGCCGCACGGGTGACCGGCCATGGCGATTCCTCCGGGTGTCATGCCTAATCCTCCGGCATGCACCGTTGATTGGTCGCATTGGCGTTCAGACCTGCGATGATGCTTTCATCCCTTTTTTCGCGACTTTTTTTGTGACTTCTTTTGTGAAGAGCTCCCTCATGTTGTTGACCCGTCATCTCGATGCCAATGCCACCCTGGTTTCGCTGATCCAGCCGCTGACCCTTCGCGATGGTTTCGCGCCCACCGCATTGCCGGGGGTGCAGGTTTTGCGCGCCAGTTGTGATGTGGCCCGTGGCCCGCAAATCTACGAGCCAAGCCTGGTCATCATCGCCCAGGGTAGCAAGTTGGCGTATCTGGGCCCGCGTACGCTTGAATACGGTGCCGGGCATTATCTGATTCAGGCGTTGCCGGTGCCCTTCGAGTGCGAAACGTTTTCGGCGCCGGATGGCCCGATGCTGGGCGTTTCCATCGCCATCGACCGGGTAATGCTCGGCGAGTTGGTGCTGGCCATGGGGCTGTCACCGGGGCGCACGGTTCCCGCACAGACGCCCGAGTCCATGACCTCGGCGGTGCTCGACGATGCCATGCGCGGTTGTGTGGAACGGTTGTTGCGCTGCCTGCACGATCCGCTGGAATGCCAGATCATGGGCCCGGCGCGTTTGCGTGAATTGTTGTTCGTGGCGTTGCGGGGGCCGCAAGCGGATGTATTGCGCGCGCTGGTGGAACAACAGGGGCAGTTCGCCCGGATCGCGGCGTCCCTGAGTCATCTGCATGCGCATTACACCGAACCGCTGAACGTCGAGACCCTGGCCAGTTGCGCGAACATGAGCGCGTCGACGTTTCATGAGCATTTCAAGCGCAGTACCTTGTTGTCGCCGGTGCAGTATTTGAAGCGTTTGCGCTTGCTCAGAGCCCAGCAGTTGTTGCTGGGCGAAGGCTTGGGCGTGGCCCAGGTGGCGCATCGGGTGGGGTATCAGAGCACGTCGCAGTTCAGCCGCGAGTACAAGCGTTACTTCGAACGTAATCCCGGAGATGAGCGGGCTGCTTAAGTTGACGATGATCCCCTGTGGGAGCGGGCTTGCTCGCGAAAGCGATGTATCAGTCGACATCAATGTTGGATGATAAACCGCTTTCGCGAGCAAGCCCGCTCCCACATTGGTTTTGTGGTGTGGCTTAATTTCGGGCAACAAAAAGGCCCCCGTTTCGGGAGCCTTGATGTTCAGCGAGTCAACTTACATGTTCGGGTAAGTCGGGCCGCCAGAGCCTTCCGGCGCCACCCAGGTGATGTTCTGTGCAGGGTCCTTGATGTCGCAGGTCTTGCAGTGAACGCAGTTCTGGGCGTTGATCTGGAAGCGCTTCTCGCCGTCTTCCTGGGTGACGACTTCGTACACGCCGGCCGGGCAGTAACGCTGGGCAGGCTCATCGTACATCGGCAGGTTCTTGGCGATCGGAATGCTCGCGTCGGCCAGCTTCAAGTGGCAAGGCTGCTCTTCTTCGTGGTTGGTACCCGAGATGAACACCGAGCTGAGTTTGTCGAAGCTGATCTTGCCGTCCGGTTTCGGGTAGTCGATCTTCTTGCAGTCGGCCGCCAGTTTCAGGCAAGCGTAATCCGGCTTGGTGTCGTGCAGGGTGAACGGTAGTTTGCCGCCGAAGATGTTCTGGTCAAGCCAGTTGAAACCGGCACCGATGATCGGGCCGAACTTGTGCATCGCCGGGCCGAAATTACGGCTGGCGAACAGTTCATCGTAGAGCCAGCTCTTCTTGAAGGCGTCGACGTAAGGGGTCAGCTCTTCGGTGCCGTCTTTGTCAGCGAACAGTGCGTCAGCTACCGATTCAGCGGCAAGCATGCCGGACTTCATCGCCGTGTGGCTGCCTTTGATCTTGGCGAAGTTCAGGGTGCCGAGGTCGCAACCGATCAGCGCGCCGCCCTTGAAGACCATTTTCGGCAGCGAGTTCAAGCCGCCTTTGGAGATAGCACGCGCGCCGTAGCTGATGCGCTTGCCGCCTTCCAGGTATTGCTTGAGCACCGGGTGATGCTTGAGGCGCTGGAACTCGTCGAACGGCGACAGGAAGGTGTTGCTGTAGGAAAGATCGACGATCAGACCGACCACCACCTGATTGTTTTCCAGGTGATAGAGGAACGAGCCGCCGGTGTTCTCGGTGCCCATGATGTCCAGCGGCCAGCCGGCGGTGTGGACCACCAGGCCTGGCTGGTGCTTGGCCGGGTCGATTTCCCAGATTTCTTTCAGGCCGATGCCGTAGTGCTGGGCGTCGGCTTCGCTGTCGAGGTTGAAACGCTTGATCAACTGCTTGCCGATGTGGCCGCGGCAACCTTCGGCGAACAGCGTGTACTTGGCACGCAGTTCCATGCCCGGGGTGTACAGGCCTTCTTTCGGATTGCCTTCGCGATCAACACCCAGGTCGCCAGTGATGATCCCGCGAACCACGCCGTTCTCGTCGAACAGTGCTTCCTGGGCGGCGAAGCCCGGGTAGATTTCCACGCCCAGGTTCTCGGCCTGTTGAGCCAGCCAACGGCACAGGTTGCCCAGGGAGATGATGTAGTTGCCTTCGTTGTGCATGGTCTTGGGCACAAAGAAGTCAGGAATCTTCTGCGCACTGTCGGCGTTTTTCAGAACGAAGATGTCATCGCGTGTGACTGGCGTGTTCAGCGGAGCGCCGAGTTCTTTCCAGTCCGGGAACAGTTCGTTCAGGGCGCGTGGTTCGAACACGGCACCGGACAGGATGTGAGCACCGACTTCGGAGCCTTTTTCGACCACGCAGACGCTGATTTCCTTACCGGCTTCGGCGGCCTTCTGCTTCAAACGGCAGGCGGCGGACAGGCCAGCGGGGCCGGCACCGACGATGACCACGTCGAATTCCATGTATTCGCGTTCCACAGGCTATCTCCTACTCAAGGCTCAACAGTTTTTTTCTAATTGGAGGTTTGGCGTTGCATCCATTATTTCCTCCGGCAACGGTCGGAAGGGATAATGGATGACTCACCTTTCTCTCTAGGTGGCGCATTATATCTACACCACTCCTAGCGTCCAATACAAACGTTTGTTTGAATTGGCTCAAAGCCAGATAAATCAAAGTCACCGCGGCTTATGAGTGGCCATTTTGCCGTATTGACCGGAATAGGCGTTCCGGTCAAGATACGGTCGGTTTTGCGCTCGCCGTAGGCTGACTGTTGGTTTCAAGAGCACCTCTAAAGACAGGGCGATGGCGGTATAAGGTGATGCGCAGTGCGGTCAGGCGCGCAGTTTACACGCCGCGATAATGAATGACTCGTCGGTCACCACTGACGAACGGTTATCAGCCTCGTGAGCAACGTTCACCCGATACACCTGCCAGCGTTTTTAGAGGTGCCCTTGCGCCGATGAGCATCAACCGCCAGGTTCGCCTAGGCGACTTTCTTTTCACCGGAGAGTAACGAGGAATCCATGAAGGTTCTTGTAGCTGTCAAACGCGTTGTGGATTACAACGTCAAGGTTCGTGTCAAGGCGGACAATTCCGGCGTCGACCTCGCTAACGTCAAGATGTCGATGAACCCATTCTGCGAAATCGCAGTGGAAGAAGCCGTACGTCTGAAAGAGAAAGGCGTTGCGACTGAAATCGTCGTCGTCTCCATCGGCCCGTCCACCGCTCAAGAGCAACTGCGCACCGCGCTGGCTCTGGGTGCCGACCGTGCCATCCTCGTCGAATCCGCTGAAGATCTGACTTCCCTGGCGGTTGCCAAGTTGTTGAAAGCTGTTGTCGACAAGGAACAGCCTCAGCTGGTGATCCTCGGCAAACAAGCCATCGATAGCGACAACAACCAGACTGGCCAGATGCTCGCTGCATTGAGCGGCTACGGTCAGGGCACGTTCGCTTCGAAAGTCGAAGTGTCCGGCGACAGCGTTGCCGTGACCCGCGAAATCGACGGCGGCGCGCAGACGGTTTCCCTGAAACTGCCGGCCATCGTCACCACCGACCTGCGTTTGAACGAGCCGCGCTACGCGTCTCTGCCAAACATCATGAAAGCCAAGAAGAAGCCTCTCGAAGTGCTGACTCCGGACGCTTTGGGCGTTTCCACCGCCTCCACCAACAAGACCGTGAAAGTCGAAGCGCCGGCTGCACGCAGCGCGGGTATCAAGGTCAAGTCGGTGGCTGAACTGGTCGAGAAACTGAAAAACGAAGCGAAGGTAATCTAAATGACTATCTTGGTTATTGCTGAACACGACAACAAAGTACTGGCCCCGGCCACGCTGAACACTGTGGCTGCTGCCGCCAAGATCGGTGGTGATATCCACGTTCTGGTTGCAGGTCAGGGCGCTGGCGCCGTGGCTGAAGCCGCGGCGAAAATCGCTGGTGTGGCCAAAGTGCTGGTGGCCGATAACGCCGCTTACGCTCATCAACTGCCGGAAAACGTTGCTCCGCTGGTTGCAGAGTTGGGCAAGGCTTACAGCCACATCCTGGCTGCCGCTACTTCGAACGGCAAAAACATCCTGCCGCGCGTTGCCGCAAACCTGGACGTTGACCAGATCTCCGAGATCATCTCGGTCGAAAGCGCTGACACCTTCAAGCGCCCGATCTACGCTGGTAACGCCATTGCTACCGTTCAGTCGAACGCTGCGGTCAAAGTGATCACCGTGCGTGCCACCGGTTTCGACCCGGTTGCCGCTGAAGGTGGTTCGGCTGCCGTTGAAGCGGTTGCGGCTGCTCACGACGCTGGCACTTCGAGTTTCGTTGGCGAAGAACTGGCCAAGTCCGATCGTCCGGAACTGACCGCTGCCAAGATCGTCGTTTCCGGCGGTCGCGGCATGCAGAACGGCGACAACTTCAAACACCTGTACGCCTTGGCTGACAAGCTGGGCGCTGCCGTCGGTGCTTCCCGCGCCGCGGTCGACGCAGGTTTTGTTCCCAACGACATGCAGGTCGGTCAGACCGGCAAGATCGTTGCGCCACAGCTGTACATTGCGGTCGGTATTTCCGGCGCGATCCAGCACCTGGCCGGCATGAAAGACTCCAAAGTGATCGTTGCGATCAACAAGGACGAAGAAGCGCCGATCTTCCAGGTGGCCGATTACGGCCTGGTGGCAGACTTGTTCGAAGCCATCCCTGAGTTCGAGAAGCTGGTCTAATCCGGCGGCTTGACTTATAAAGAGCCCGACCTTTTGGTCGGGCTTTTTTTTTGTTCTTCTGTAGGAGCTCCTACGGGCGAAAATATTGGGTTGTAGGGAGTGTCCCCATGGATTTACGCCGCGTGTGTGGCTGGTCATTACTGCTGGGGCTGACGCTGTTGCCGGGGCTATCCATAGCCGCGGGCAAATGTGAGCGCCTGGTGGTGACCGGTAGTCCGGACGCGCCGCCGTATCTGTGGCAAGACCCGCAAAACCCCAAGTACCTGATAGGCGCCAGCGCCGACCTGTTGCAGCAAGTGGCGGGGGAGTTGGGCATCAAGGTCGAACTGCTTTACGCCGGCAAACGCTCCCAGGCCCTGGACGAAGTGCGCAGCGGGCGCATGGACATGCTGGCCGATGCGCCGTTGACGGTCAGTGAGCTGGAAAATCTGGATTACATCCATCCACCGCTGCTGGAGAACGATTACCTGGTCTGGACTCGCAACGACTCGTTACTGGTCTACAACGAAGCCCAGGACCTTCACGGTCATCCCGGCGCCTTGTCAGAAAAGGCTCGAGTAACAACGTCATTTGGCACTTTCGCCGAGCAGCAATTGACTCTGGTTCGCACGCCCAATCTGACCCAGGCCTTTCAGAAGTTGCTGCTGAACGAGGTGGAATTTGTCCTCGCCGGACGCTACTCGGGCATGGCCCTGGTGCAAACGCTGGGGATGGCCGATGACTTGATGGCCCACCCACACCCCATCGACAAACCGGGCCTGTATCTTGCCGTTTCCCATAACTCTGCCTGCAACGATCCTTGGTTGCGCGGACAGCTGGCTAAAAAGATGACAGAATTGCCCGCGTCCGGACTGACGGAAGCTGCGCTGCTGCGCAATATCGAGCGTTGGAAAGCGCAACTCTCACAACCGCAGCCACAACCTGTCAGTACCCCAAAACAGTAGGGATTTTTAGTGAGTATTCGACCTCTTTTCGCTGCCCTGGCCGTTCTGGCTCTGGCGGGTTGTGCAGCCGATCCGGCGCCGAATGAACAAATACGCCTGACCGAACAGGCCCTCGAACAAGCCAAGGCCGTGGGTGCTACCGCCGACGAAGTGCCGGAGCTGAAACTGGCTGAAGACAAGTTCAAGCGTGCCAAGGGCAACATGGCCGACCAGTCCTTCAAGAATGCGCGCATGCGGGCCGAGCAGGCCGAGCTGGACGCGCGTCTGGCCGAAGCCCGGGTTCTGACCCTCAAGAGTGAGGAGCAGTTGAACGTGCTCAATACCCGCATCACTCGTCTGCGCAAGCAACTGGGAGATGCCCAATGAGCCTGAAAACCAAAGCACTCGGCGGCTTGATCCTGGCCGGTTGCGCAAGCCTTTATGGTTGCGCTGGTCAACACAGCGAAGCCGCAATCCAGCAGGCCGGCACTGACTTTCAGAAGGTCAAGGAAGACTCCAACGTGCTGCGCATTGCGCCCAAAGACGTGATCCGTGCCGGCGAGTCGCTGGCCCGCGCCGATCGTCTGTCCAGCTACTGGGGCAGCGGTTCGGACGTTGTGCATTACGCCTACCTGAGCCGGCGCTACAGCGAAATCGCCCGGGAACACACCAATCAAGTGCTCAACGAGGAACGCGCGGCGAAGCTCGAACTCGAGCGTCAGCGCCTGCAACTGGCCCTGCGTGAGTCCAAGTTGCTCAGCGTGCAGCAACAGGGCAAGTGGCTCGAAGAGCAGATTGTGGCGTTGGCGACTACCCAAACCGACCGTGGTCTGGTGATGACTCTGGGCGATGTGCTATTCGATACCGGTGAAGCAGAGCTGAAAAACTCGGCAAATCGTGTGGTGTTGAAGATCGTCCAGTTCTTGCAGCTCAATCCCAAACGCGTGGTGCGGATCGAAGGCTACACCGACAGCACTGGCGGTAAACAGGAAAACCTCAAGCTGTCCCGCGACCGTGCGCAATCGGTGGCTGACGTGCTGATGGACCTGGGCATCGACGACAAACGTATCAAAGTCGAAGGCTACGGCGATGAATACCCGGTGGACGTGAACGCCTCAGAACGTGGTCGTGCACAGAACCGTCGGGTGGAAATTGTGTTCTCCGACGAAAAAGGCCAGCTCGGCGCCGCCCGCTAAGGGCTGCGTTACTGGAAAACCCGGCCTGTCAGCAGTGCCGGGTTTTTTTGTGCCTGCCAATCAGCGCAATACTCTCCATAAAACAGTACAGTTTTTGCTGACAATGCACTGTACGGTCGACTATTGTGACAACTGTCCCAGTACACTTCAAAACTGTTCCGGTATTGTTTCACACAAGAATAAAATGCCCGTGAAATCGAGTGCTGCGTCATGACCAATCTCTTGCTCTACCAACGTATTGCTCAGCAACTGGCCGAAGACATCCGGCGCGGTGTTTATCAACCGGGGGAGCGCGTGCCTTCGGTGCGCAAGATGAGCTCGCAGCTCAACGTCAGCCATGCAACGGTGTTGCAGGCCTACGCCAACCTTGAAGATCAGGGGCTGATTCGTGCCCGGCCGCAATCCGGTTACTACGTGCACCAGACGCCTGCGCTCACGGCGCCAACCCCGGACATTGCACGGGTCGAGCGACCTGGCCTTGTCACGCGCAGCAGCATCATTCAGCAAGTCCTGGTCGAATCCCGCCGCGAAGGTGTCTTCCCGTTGGGCGCCGCCGTACCGAGCGTTGACTATCTGCCGGTGCGGGCGCTGCATCAGCAACTGGCCAAAGTCACCCGTTTCCATAGCCCGCGGGCGTTCAGCTACATGTTCAGCCCCGGTTTCGAGCCGTTGCGTCGGCAAGTGGCGATCCGCATGCGCGACGCCGGCGTGGTGGTCGACCCGTCGGAAGTGGTGATCACCCACGGCTGCGTCGATGCGTTGCAGATGTCTCTGCGCGTATTGACCAGGCCGGGCGATCTGATCGCGGCCGAGTCGCCAACCTATTACGGTTTGCTGCAACTGGCCGACCTGCTGGGGCTGAAAGTCATCGAAATTCCCAGCGATCCAGCCACCGGCATGAGCCTCGAGGCCCTGCAATTGGCTGCCAACCAGTGGTCGATCAAGGCGCTGGTGCTGACCACACGCCTGAGCAATCCCTTGGGCGGCACCATGCCCGAAGAGCGGCAGAAACAATTGCTGCGCCTGGCTTCGGATTTCGATATCCAGGTCGTCGAAGACGATATTTACGGCGAACTGATGTTCGAGCAGGGTCGCACCAAATCCCTCAAGGCCTACGACCGACTGGATCGGGTGATCTATTGCTCCAGCTTCTCCAAAACCCTGTCGCCCGGTGTGCGCATCGGCTGGATGATTGCCGGCAAGTACCAGCAGGAAATCCAGCGCTTGCAGACCTTCAGCACCCATTCAGCCTGTAGCGTCACGCAAATGGGCATCGCGGCCTATCTGGAGAACGGCGGTTACGACCGGCATTTGCGCTACATCCGTCAGGAGTACCGCAAGAACCTCAGCGCTTTTCAGCTGGCGGTGCAGCAGTACTTCCCTGAAGGGACGCAAATGACCCGGCCCACCGGTGGTTTTATTCTGTGGGTGAGCCTGCCGGGGCGGGTGAATACGCAGGAACTGCATGTGCGTGCGTTGCAGCAGGGCATCAGCATTGCGCCAGGGCTGATTTTCAGTAATACCGAGCAGTTCAATCATTGCATTCGCCTGAACTGTGGCATCCCCTGGAACCGCGAGGCCGAGCGTGCATTGATGACATTGGGGTTGCTGGCGACGCAACTTTGTCAGGAGACGGCGAGCGGTTTTTGAGCGGCCGGGCAGTTCTGAACTGGCCGCTTGTCTTGTCGTCTCCAACAGGAGAGCATGTAGCCTTCTGCCGTTCACGCCGTTGGGTCCATGAAGCCGATTTATCCTGCCGCCTGGTTGTTGATCTGCCTGTTAATGACCTGTCACCCGGAAGGCGTCATGGCGGCTTCCGTTCAGGAAAAACCGACAGCCAGCACCACCGAGAAAAAAACGGCAGCGGTCAAAAAGGCCGCACCGGCCAAAAAGAAGGCTGCAGCGGTAAAGAAACGTTCCCCCGTTGCTTCCAAGTCGAAACCGGCCAGTGAAGTCGTGAAAACCAAACTCCCTTCCGCAAATCTCGACTTGAGCCTGCCCAAGGACATGGTCGAAGAACTGAAGCCGGTCGGCACGGTAACCTTGCCCCGACACGATGCGCTGTTGCCTCAAATGTTCGGTGACAAGAGCAGCCCGTTCCAGCTCAACGGTCGTCTGCTCAGCAACGAAATGCAGTTGCAACTGCGCAATGAAGAGCGTCGGGAAGTTGAAGGCGCGGCGCTGGAATTCGAGTTCAAGCAGTAAATCCCTCGCATTCGTGACCCGCGGACCAGACGCTTTGTCGGAGACTGGTCAGTCACGTTCGTTTCAACGAAAAAACCCGGGCTCAGGTAATTTTAAACAGTCGTTTTAGCCGTTACTCTGTGCCACGTCCCTTTACCCGTCGCGAGGAGCTTGTCGTCATGAGATGCCGTGAAGGCTGTGGCGCCTGTTGCATTGCCCCTTCCATCAGTTCGCCGATTCCCGGAATGCCCAATGGCAAAGCCGCCGGAGAACGTTGCGTACAGCTGTCTACCGATAACCTGTGCAGCATTTTCGGCAAACCGGAACGTCCTGCGGTGTGTTCGGCATTTGAAGCCGATGTCGAGGTCTGCGGAAGCAGCAGCGACGAAGCGATCAAGTTGCTGGGCTGGTGGGAGCAAATGACGGCCGCGTGATGTGTTCAACGAACGGAACTTCAACAATAAGGAATAAGACTATGGGTTCGCTGCATCGTATGGCTGTGCTGTGTGGTTTGACGGTTTTACTGGCCTCCACGGCCCAGGCCGAAGAATGGAAAACCGCCAAGGAAGAAGAGGGCATCAAGGTGTCCTTGAGTGAAGTGGCCGGTTCCCAATACAAGGCTTACAGTGGCGTGACCGTCATGAAGACCACCATGGCCAAACTGCGTGCATTGCAGGAAGACGTGCCGGGTGCCTGTGCATGGATTCACGAGTGCAAGACTCAGAAGTTGCTCAAACATGAAGGTAACCAGAGCTGGACCTACACCCAATTCAATACCCCTTGGCCGGTCACTCCTCGCGACTCCGTATTGCATGTCACCACTGTTGAAGGCGCCGATGGCAGCCTGACCCGCGAGTTGGAAGGGCAGCCCAAGTACGTTCCGGAAGAAAAAGGTTTTGTACGGGTCGCCCAGGTCAAAGGATTCTGGAAGCTCGTGCCTAAGGGCGATCAAGTCGAAGTGACTTATCAGGCCCATACCGAACCCGGCGGCAGCGTGCCGTCGTGGTTGGCCAACAAGTTTGTGGTCGATGCGCCGTTCAACACCCTCAAAGCCCTGAAAGAACGCGCCGAGAAGTAACCGCGTATACTTTTGATAATGCCCGTTCAACAACGCCCCGATTTGATCGGGGCGTTCGTGTTTTTACCAAGGGACGGGGCTTTATTTTGTTTCTGGATATGCGTTGAACGAAATTTTCACAAAGCCTCCAAGACAATTCACTCGCGTCCCAATGAGTCAGCCCGCAACTTTGCACCACGTCTTGTCCCACAACGCTACAAGCGACAGTCGGGCCTGCGGGTCAGTAATCAATGGTAATGCCGCGGTTGATCGTGCAACATTTGCGCACCGCGCAAGCCCCGGGGCCGAGGATGGCCAACAGAGGGCGAGACAGCTGATGCCGGTCAGTTAAACGCAATCCATGTGGGAGCGGGTTTGTGGCGAGGGGGCTTGCCCCCGTTGGGCCGCGCAGCGGACCCAAAAATTTGCGAGCGCTGCGCACTCGAACGGGGGCAAGCCCTCTCGCCACATAAGCCCGCTCCCACGGTTTTCGCTTCTTGACCGACCAGCATCAGGCAAGGCGCCGCTGTATTTTTGAAACTTCAACTTCCAATGGGTCCTAAAACGACATGGCAAACCCGGACGCCCTGAGTCAGCAGCGAGCTTCTAGTCGCCTGCTGCAACCGACCGTCAAATCGCATCTGGCCTACACGCTATTGTGTGCCTTGGTCATGATGGTCATGTTCAGCCTGCTGCGCGTGGCGCTGCTGGTCTACAACAGCTCGATGATCCTCGACACACCGGCCTCGACCTTTCTGGAAGCGTTCGCCAACGGCCTGCGTTTCGACTTGCGCCTGGTGGTTTACCTCAGCATTCCGCTGCTGCTGGCCCTGTTCAGTGCCAGGGCGATGGCCGCTCGCGGGTTCTTCCGGTTGTGGCTGACCGTTGTCTCGAGCATCGCGCTGTTCCTCGGCCTGATGGAGATGGACTTTTACCGCGAGTTCCACCAGCGCCTCAACGGTCTGGTCTTCCAGTACGTGAAAGAAGACCCGAAAACCGTGATGAGCATGCTCTGGTACGGTTTTCCGGTGGTTCGCTACCTGCTGGCCTGGGCCGTGGGCACGTTGATTCTGACGCTTGCATTCAAGGGCGCCGACCGCGCCACGCGTCCTCGCGGGCCGTTCAGCGGTGGCAGCATCAGTACGCGGCAGGTCGCTCCGTGGTATGCGCGTGGCGTGGTGTTCGTGGTCTGCCTGCTGGTCTGCGTGGTCGCGGCTCGCGGTACGTTGCGTCAAGGCCCGCCGCTGCGTTGGGGTGACGTTTACACCACCGACTCCAACTTCGCCAATCAGTTGGGCCTCAACGGCACGCTGTCGTTGATCGCAGCGGCCAAGAGCCGGCTGTCCGAACATCGCGACAATGTCTGGAAAGCCACACTGCCACAGCCCCTGGCCCAGCAGACCGTGCGCGATTTGTTGTTGACCCCGAGTGACAAGCTGGTCGATCCGGAGACCGCTGCGGTGCGTCGCAATTTCAGCCCCGACACCAACAAGACACTGCCGATCAAGAACGTCGTGGTGATCTTGATGGAAAGCTTCGCCGGTCACTCGGTGGGCGCTCTGGGTCGTCCGGGTGAAATCACGCCGTACTTCGACAAACTGTCGAAAGAGGGCCTGTTGTTCGATCGTTTCTTCTCCAACGGCACCCATACCCACCAGGGCATGTTCGCCACCATGGCCTGCTTCCCGAACTTGCCGGGTTTCGAATACCTGATGCAGACGCCTGAAGGCAGCCACAAACTGTCCGGCCTGCCGCAGTTGCTCAGTGCCCGTGACTACGACGATGTGTACGTCTATAACGGCGACTTCGCCTGGGACAACCAGTCGGGCTTCTTCAGCAACCAGGGCATGACCAACTTCATCGGGCGTAATGACTTCGTCAACCCGGTGTTCTCCGATCCGACCTGGGGCGTGTCTGACCAGGACATGTTCAACCGTGGCCTGGAAGAATTGAAGGCTCGCGATGGCAAGGACAAGAAGCCGTTCTATGCCTTGCTGCAAACGCTGTCCAACCACACGCCGTACGCTTTGCCGACGCCATTGCCGGTGAAGCCTGTGACCGATCGCGGCAACCTCAACGAACACTTGACCGCCATGCGCTATTCCGACTGGGCGTTGGGTCAATTCTTCGAACAGGCCCGCAAAGAGCCGTATTTCAAGGAAACCCTGTTTGTGGTGGTCGGCGACCACGGTTTTGGCAACGAACAGCAGATCACTGAAATGGACCTGGGTCGTTTCAACGTGCCGATGCTGCTGATCGGGCCGGGCGTCCAGGAAAAATTCGGCCAGGTCGACCATACCGTCGGCACCCAGATCGACATCGTGCCGACCATCATGGGCCGTATTGGTGGAGAGGTGATTCAACAATGCTGGGGTCGCGACTTGCTGAACCTGCCGGAAGGCGACAAGGGTTTTGGCATGATCAAGCCGTCGGGCAGCGATCAGACGGTCGCATTGCTTACCGGGGATCGCGTGCTGGTACTGCCCAAAGAGATGCCGCCGAAGTTGTATCAATACGAACTGGGCGCCAATCCGAAAGGTGAAGTGATCCCGGCATCGGCTGATGAAGCGGCGCTCAAGCAGAAGCTAGAGTCGTTCATTCAGACGGCCACCAAAAGCCTGATCGATAACACCGCCGGTGTGGTTGACGGCAAGCCGGACTAAGTGTTGGCGCAATAGAAAAGAGGCCCTTCGCAGGGCCTCTTTTTTTTGCCGGCAAAACCTTTATATCTTGCCGAGTAGCAGCAGGATCAATAGCACCACCAACACCACGCCGATGATACCTGACGGGCCGTAACCCCAACTTCTGGAGTGTGGGAAGACCGGCAAGCCACCTATCAACAACAGGATAAGAATAACGATAAGAATTGTGCCCATGTCTGTTTCCTTGTTGGAAGCGTTGTGGTTGACCTAGCGTTTTAGCTTTTAGCCATCAGCTGGACTTGTATTAATCCTAGCTGCTTACTAAATCCGACTCATGGATATGAAGAAAAATTCCAGGTTTTTTTAATGTATTTGGAAAGCACGTTTATTTCTTTTACTGCGTCTCAAAGTTGAAACAACCGGACCGCGCCGTGGTTCATTGCTGGCCATTCAGCAATCTGATGGAGCGTGGGTCGCGCATTATCCTTCGCTACACTCGGTGCATCTTCCCCGGAACAACAAGGCTGTTTGCTATGCAAAATCGCATGATGATCACTGGCGCGGGCTCAGGCCTGGGTCGCGAAATCGCGCTGCGCTGGGCGCGTGAAGGCTGGCAGCTGGCCTTGTCGGATGTCAGTGAACCCGGCCTGCAAGAAACCCTGAAGCTGGTTCGCGAAGCCGGCGGTGATGGTTTCATTCAGCGTTGTGATGTGCGTGACTACAGCCAACTAACGGCGTTCGCCCAAGCCTGTGAAGAGAAGTTCGGCGGCATCGACGTCATCGTTAACAACGCCGGCGTGGCCTCGGGCGGGTTCTTCAGTGAATTGTCGCTGGAAGACTGGGACTGGCAGATCGCGATCAACCTGATGGGTGTGGTCAAGGGCTGCAAGGCCTTCCTGCCGCTACTGGAGAAAAGCAAAGGCAAGATCATCAACATCGCCTCGATGGCCGCACTGATGCAAGGTCCGGCCATGAGCAACTACAACGTGGCCAAGGCGGGTGTGGTGGCTTTGTCCGAAAGTCTGTTGATCGAACTGGCCCACGAGGAAGTCAGCGTGCATGTGGTCTGCCCGTCGTTCTTTCAGACCAACTTGCTGGACTCTTTCCGCGGCCCGACTCCGGCCATGAAAGCCCAGGTCGGCAAGTTGCTGGAAAGCTCGCCGATCACCGCTGCCGACATTGCCGATTACATCTATCAGCAGGTCGCCGCCGGCGAATTCCTGATTCTGCCTCACGAACAGGGCCGCATGGCCTGGGCGATCAAACAGAAAGATCCGCAGTTGCTCTACAACGAAATGACCGTGATGGCCGACAAAATGCGCGCCAAGGCCAAACAATCCGCAGGCTGAACTTGCCCGTGCGCAAGACCGTCGTTAGGGTGGCCGCAACCGGTCATCCTCACGAGACATCTGCATGCTCAATTACCTGTGGTTTTTCCTCGCCGCGCTGTTTGAAATCGCTGGCTGCTTCGCCTTCTGGATGTGGTTGCGCCAAGGTAAAAGCGCTTGGTGGATCATCCCGGCGTTGCTCAGCCTGATCTTGTTCGCGGTACTGCTGACCCGGGTCGAAGCGAGCTACGCCGGCCGCGCCTATGCCGCCTACGGTGGCATCTACATCATTGCGTCGATCGGTTGGCTGGCGGTGGTCGAGCGGATTCGTCCGCTGGGCTCGGACTGGATTGGCGTGGCGCTGTGTGTGATCGGGGCCAGCGTCATCCTGTTTGGCCCGCGCTTTTCCGCTTCCTGAAGGATCGCTCCTTCATTTAACCGGTTTGTCGGACGCGTCCGTCAGGGCGAAGCCTCCTTGGCTGTAGGGCAAGACTGTTTTGCTGCCGTTGCATTGAAGACCCGCTACGCGCCGGGCATCTTCAAGGGCCGGTAACCCTGAAGGATGAATGCCATGCTTGTACTCAGTCGCGTTGTGGGCGAGTTGATTTCCATTGGTGACAACATTTCCGTGCGGGTTCTCGCCGTCAACGGAAGCAGCGTGCGCTTCGGTGTTGAAGCGCCGCAACAGGTCAACGTACATCGCGCCGAAGTCTATGAGCGCATCCAGATCAAACAGGCCAAAGCCAAAGCCCGATAAGGGCCTCAGTCGAACAGGTGCTTGGGCACGTCGTGCTTGAGCATCAACTGGCATTGCTCGCTTTCCGGATCGAAGACGATCAGCGCCTGGCCCTTGGTCAATGCCTGACGAACACGCAGCACGCGGGTTTCCAGCGGTGTGTCATCGCCATTGTCCGTGCCGTCGCGGGTCACGAAATCCTCGATCAGGCGGGTCAGCGTGTCGACTTCAAGTTGGTCGTGGGGGATCAGCATAAGGCACCTCGGCTAAACAATGGCGCGATGCTACGGCGGTTATGAACGCATCACCAGTAGGAGCTGCCGAAGGCTGCGATCTTTTGATCTTGATCGTTCCCACGCTCTGCGTGGGAACGCCTCAGGGGACGCTCCGCGTTCCAGCTCTCGAAAGGGACGCGGAGCGTCCCGGGCTGCATTCCCACGCGGAGCGTGGGAACGATCGTCAGGATCAGTTATCCGAACGCTGCCCAATCAAGCTATCCACCGACGGCACCCGCGTGTCACTTTCCATCTGCGTTTCGTGTTCTATCTGGTGACTGAAGCGGTCCAGGGAGCCCTTGGCCGGTTGTGCATCGCTGGCGAACACCGGCGGGCTGAGGATGTAGGCGCCGAGCAGGCGACTGAGGGCGGCGAGGCTGTCGATGTGGGTGCGTTCATAGCCGTGGGTGGCATCGCAGCCGAAGGCGAGCAGGGCGGTGCGAATGTCGTGGCCGGCCGTAACGGCGGAGTGAGCATCGCTGAAGTAATAGCGGAACAGGTCGCGACGCGCCGGCAGTTCGTTGTCGCTGGCAAGCCGCAACAAGTGGCGCGACAAGTGATAGTCATAAGGCCCGCCGGAATCCTGCATCGCCACACTCACCGCGTGTTCGCTGGAATGCTGGCCGGGCGCGACCGGCGCGATGTCGATGCCGACGAATTCGCTGACGTCCCAAGGCAGGGCCGCCGCTGCACCGCTGCCGGTTTCTTCGGTGATGGTGAACAGCGGATGGCAGTCGATCATCAATTCTTCGCCACTGTCGACAATGGCTTTCAGCGCCGCCAGCAGTGCGGCAACGCCGGCCTTGTCGTCGAGGTGACGGGCGCTGATGTGGCCGCTTTCGGTGAACTCCGGCAACGGGTCGAAGGCGACGAAATCGCCGACGCTGATCCCCAGCGAATCGCAATCGGCGCGGGTGGCGCAGTAGGCGTCTAGGCGCAATTCGATGTGATCCCAGCTGATCGGCATTTCATCCACGGCAGTATTGAACGCGTGCCCGGAAGCCATCAGCGGCAACACGCTGCCGCGAATCACGCCGTTGTCGGTGAACAGACTGACGCGGCTGCCTTCGGCAAAACGGCTGGACCAGCAACCGACCGGCGCCAGAGTCAGGCGACCGTTGTCCTTGATCGCGCGAACCGCTGCGCCAATGGTGTCCAGGTGGGCGGAGACGGCGCGGTCCGGGCTGTTCTGCTTGCCCTTGAGGGTGGCGCGGATGGTGCCGCGACGGGTCATCTCAAAGGGAATGCCCAACTCTTCGAGACGTTCGGCAACGTAACGCACGATGGTGTCGGTGAACCCGGTGGGGCTGGGAATGGCGAGCATTTCCAGCAGGACTTTTTGCAGGTAATTGAGGTCCGGCTCGGGAATTTTGCGGGTCATGGAAACTCCTGATGGGTTGAGAGCTGATCGTTCCCATGCTCTGCGTGGGAATGCAGCCAGGGACGCTCTGCGTCCCAAGTGGACGCGGAGCGTACGAGGAGTCATTCCCACGCAGAGTGGGAACGATCATGGAAAGTGTGATCCGTCAGGGCCCCATCGCGAGCAGGCTCGCTCCCACAGGGGAATGCGGTCAAATGTGGGAGCGAGCCTGCTCGCGATGGCGATTCAACAGGCGACACATCAATGTCAGACCACCGGCTGACTATGCGGAAACAACAAATCCACAAACCGCTCGGCCGTCGGCTGCGGTTCATGGTTGGCCAGCCCGGCGCGTTCATTGGCTTCGATAAACACATACTCCGGCTGGTCGGCGGCCGGCACCATCAGGTCGAGCCCGACCATTGGAATATCCAGCGCCCGCGCCGCCCGCACTGCCGCATCCACCAAGGTCGGATGCAGAATCGCCGTGACGTCCTCAAGTATGCCTCCGGTATGAAGATTCGCCGTGCGCCGCACGAACAGATGCTCACCGGCTGGCAGAATGCTGCTGTAGTCATAACCTGCACCCTGCAAGGTGCGCTGGGTCTCATGGTCCAGCGGAATTTTGCTTTCACCGCTGGTTGCCGCCTGACGACGACGGCTCTGGGCCTCGATCAGCGCACCGATGGAATGCTGACCATCGCCCACCACTTCCGCCGGCCGGCGAATGGCGGCGGCGACCACTTCGAAACCGATCACCAGAATCCGCAAGTCGAGGCCTTCATGGAAGCTTTCCAGCAGCACTCGACTGTCGAAGGTGCGGGCGTTTTCGATGGCTTGCTGGACCTCTTCGATGCTGCATAAGTCCACCGCCACCCCTTGGCCTTGCTCACCGTCCAGCGGTTTGACCACCACCCGTTGATGCTCGTCGAGAAACGCCAGGTTGTCGTCCGCGCTCCCCGCCAGTTGTTGGGCGGGCAGTTTAAGACCGGCGTTTTTCAGCACCTTGTGGGTCAGGCTTTTGTCCTGACACAACGTCATGCTGATGGCGCTGGTCAGATCGCTCAAGGATTCGCGACAACGCACCCGACGACTGCCGTGAATCAAGGTAAACAGACCCGCTTGCGCGTCATCCACCTGCACATCAATGCCGCGCCGATGAGCCTCTTCGACGATGATCCGCGCATACGGATTGAACTCGGCTTCGGGGCCTGGGCCGAGAAACAACGGCTGGTTGATGCCGTTTTTGCGCTTGATGGCGAAGGTCGACAAATTGCGAAAACCGAGCTTGGCGTAAAGACTTTTCGCCTGACGGTTGTTGTGCAGCACCGACAGGTCCAGGTAACTCAGACCACGGCTCATGAAGTGTTCGATCAAGTGCCGCACCAGCACTTCACCGACGCCTGGGCGGGAACATTGCGGATCGACCGCCAGGCACCACAGGCTGCTGCCGTTTTCCGGATCGTTGAACGCCTTGTGATGATTCAGGCCCATGACGCTGCCGATGATGGTGCCGCTGTCCTCATCTTCGGCCAGCCAGTAAACCGGGCCGCCCTGGGGATGAGGCGTCAGCAAATTCGCATCAATGGGCAGCATGCCGCGTGCCTGATACAGCTGATTGACAGCCTGCCAGTCCGTCTCGCTTTGCGCCCGGCGGATGCGAAAGCCGCGAAACACCCGGGTAGCCTGACGGTAATCGCTGAACCACAGGCGCAAGGTGTCGGAGGGGTCAAGAAACAGTTGCGCCGGCTCCAGCCCCAACACTTGCTGGGGCGCGGCAACGTACAAGGCGATGTCCCGCTCACCGGGCTGCTCATTGAGCAACTCTTGGGCAAGGCTCGCCGCATCGGGAAAGGTATGGCCGATCAGCAACCGGCCCCAACCGCAATGCACCGCGATTGGCGCGGCGCCCAATTCACTGCCGTCTTCGGCCAGGCGCGCCTGCAGGCGTTCATAAGAGGGCGTCTGACCGCGCAACAAGCGTTGGCTATAAGCCGTGGCGTGAGGTTTCATCGATCAGATTCCTTGTTCACTGAGCCACAGGTTCAGGGCTGCCAATTGCCACAGCTTGGAGCCGCGCAACGGGGTCAGTTGACCTTGTGGATCGGTCAGCAGGCGGTCGAGCATGGCGGGGTTGAACAGACCACGATCCTGACTCGGATCGAGCAGCAGTTCACGCACCCAGTTCAGCGTGTCGCCCTGCAAATGCTTGAGGCCAGGGACCGGGAAGTAACCCTTTTTGCGGTCGATCACTTCACTCGGAATGACCAGCCGCGCCGCTTCTTTCAAGACTTGCTTACCGCCATCCGGCAGCTTGAATTTGCCCGGCACCCGCGCCGACAATTCCACCAGGCGATAGTCGAGAAAGGGCGTACGCGCTTCCAGGCCCCAGGCCATGGTCATGTTGTCGACGCGTTTGACCGGGTCATCCACCAGCATCACGGTGCTGTCCAGACGCAGGGCTTTGTCCACGGCTGCATCGGCACCGGGCCGGGCGAAATGTTCCTTCACGAAGTCGCCGGCCGCGTCGTTGGCCGTCAGCCATTTCGGCTGCACCGTGGCGGCGTAGTCGGCGTAGCTGCGGTCAAAAAACGCATCGCGATAGGCCGCGTATGGATCGCTCGCACCGTCCACCTGCGGATACCAGTGATACCCGGCGAACAACTCGTCCGCGCCTTGGCCGCTTTGCACCACCTTGCAGTGCTTGGCCACTTCGCGAGACAGCAAATAGAACGCGATGCAGTCATGGCTGACCATCGGCTCGCTCATGGCGCGGAACGCCGCGGGCAGTTGCTCGATGATCTCTTTTTCGTCGATGCGCAGTTGATGGTGTTGCGTGCCATAGTGCTTGGCAATCAGGTCCGAATACTGGAACTCGTCACCACGCTCGCCGCCGGCATCCTGGAAACCGATGGAAAAGGTCGACAAATTTTCGACCCCGACTTCGCGCAACAGGCCTACCAACAGACTCGAATCGACGCCGCCGGAAAGCAGCACGCCGACATCCACCGCCGCCCGTTGACGGATCGCCACTGCATCACGGGTGCTGTCGAGCACGCGGTCGCGCCAGTCTTCGAGGGTCAGGTTCAGTTCGTCGGCATTTGGACCGTAGGGCAGGGTCCACCAGGTTTTCTGCTCGGTGGTGCCGTCCGCGTCGATGCGCATCCAGCTCGCCGGGGGCAGTTTCTCGATGCCCGCCAGCAAGGTGCGCGGGGCCGGGACCACTGCATGGAAGTTCAGATAATGATTGAGCGCCACCGGGTCGAGGATCGGATTGATGTCGCCGCCCTTGAGCAAGGCCGGCAGGGCCGAGGCAAAGCGCAGGCGTTGCCCGGTGCGCGAGAGATACAACGGCTTCACGCCGAGACGGTCGCGGGCGATGAACAGGCGCTTGGCATCGCGCTCCCAAATGGCGAAGGCGAACATGCCATTGAGTTTGGGCAACAGGGCTTCGCCCCAGGCGTGATAACCCTTGAGCAGCACTTCGGTGTCGCCGCCGGAATAGAAGGCGTAACCGAGGCTTTCAAGCTCAGTGCGCAGTTCCGGGAAGTTGTAGATCGCGCCGTTGAAGGCCAGGGACAGCCCCAGTTGGTTGTCGATCATCGGCTGTGCCGAGCCGTCCGACAGGTCCATGATTTTCAGGCGCCGGTGGCCCAGGGCAATCGGCCCCTGGCTGTGGAAGCCCCACGCATCAGGGCCACGAGGGGCCAGGTGATGGGTGATTCGTTCAATGGCTGCGAGGTCCGCAGGTTGATGGTCGAAACGTAGTTCTCCAGCTAATCCGCACATAAGTCCTTACCGGTTTTTCCGTTGGGGAGGGTCAATCAATACCCGCCAAAAACGGCGGGTACTCAGAAACTGACCCACGTGAATCCCTGGAGTTTTAGACCGATAAGTTATAAGGCTGTGGGTCAGGCTTTTCCGCGGATCAATTGGCGCAAGGCAAAACGATTGGGATGGCAGGCCTCGGCCACGGTTCTGGGCAAGGGCAGGGGCTCGTTTTCAAGCCATGCCGCCAACAGCTCGCCAGACAACGGTGCGGTGATCAAACCGCGAGAGCCGTGACCGCTGTTGACGTAAAACCCCTCGAGCCATGGGCAGAGAACATCGGGCACTTGCCGGGCATCTTTGCTCAGTGCGGCATAGGCGTCGGCGAAGGCGGCCTGGTTGGCCAACGGTCCGACGATCGGCAGGTAGTCGGGGCTGGTACAGCGGAATGCCGCGCGCCCTTCAAGCTGCTGCGGGTCCAGATCTGGAACATGCAGACGGGTGACCAGATCAGTGGAGATTTCCTCGAGCAACGCCAGGTTGCCGAGGTGTTCGGCGACGGTCGGGGTCAGCTCATCGCTTTTGAAATCGAAGCTGGCGCCGAGTGTGTGTTCACCCAGGCGTGCGGGCGCCACATAGCCTTCGGCGCAGACGACGGTCGCCAGGCTCTGGCTTTCAGGGGTTTGCGCCAGTCGGGTGATCTGGCCGCGAATGCGTTTGAGGGGCAGGTCGGCGCTGTGGGGAAAACGCTTGATCTCGGCGGCGCCGGCCAGAATCACCACCGGCGCGCTGGCCAGCAGTGCATCGCCGTCCCAGGCCTGCCACTGATCATCGACCTTGCGCAGTTCCAGCACCTCGCGATGGGGCAGCCACTGGATGTTCTTGGAAGACGCCTGCCACTGACACAACGCAGGCGGATGAACCCAGCCGCCTTCAGGGTAGAACAAGCCGCCGTGCGCCAATTCGATGCCGGCTCGGGCCTGGGCCTGGGGTTGATCGAGCAGGTGCACCAGGCTCGGTGAAAAGGCCGTTGCCAATTGCGCCTGACGCTCGGCTTCCTTGGCATTGAAGGCCAGTTGCAAGACTCCACAATCGTCCCAGTCGACGCCACGCTGCAGTTGTTCCAGCAGACGTCGGGTGTAACCAAAACCGCTGACGATCAATTGCGACAACGCCGTGCCGTGAGCAGAAAGCTTGAGGTACAGCACGCCCTGAGGGTTGCCCGAGGCTTCCTGCGCCAGTGCTTCGTGGCGGTCCAGCAGGCTCACTTGCCAACCCCGCGCGGCCAGGCTGGCGGCACTGGCGCAACCGGCCAGCCCGGCACCGATCACCAGGGCGCGGCGTTCGCCGGTCAGCGGCTGTGGACGAGCGAACCATGGTTTTGCCGAGGCTGGTTTAGCGGCCTCTTCGGGCCAACCGAGGAAGGTGCCCCGCAGAATTTCCCATTTATGGCCGATGCCCGGCGTGCGCTTCATCTTGAAACCCGCCGCGTTCAGCAAACGGCGCACCCAGCCGGTGCTGGTAAAGGTGCTGATGGTCGAGCCGGGTGCCGCCAGGCGCGCCAGTTCGGCAAACAATTCGGCGGTCCACATGTCGGGGTTTTTCGCCGGGGCGAAACC
Organism: Pseudomonas sp. NPDC089918; assembly: GCF_050280605.1. NCBI lineage: Bacteria > Pseudomonadati > Pseudomonadota > Gammaproteobacteria > Pseudomonadales > Pseudomonadaceae > Pseudomonas > Pseudomonas sp. NPDC089918. The sequence continues at coordinate 62,760 of NZ_JBNNVP010000027.1, forward strand.
GTCGAGAAACCAGGCGTCGATTTGCGCATCCAGTTGCGGCAACTGCTCAAGTGCATCGCCGACCAGCAAGGTGAGGGTGACGCGGCCGTTGTCCAGGACCAGGCGCTGAAAGCCTTGATGGATCGCGACGTATTGCGCCAGCAATTGATCGGCAAACGGCTTGAGTTCCGGCCATAGGGCCAGGGCCCGTTGCAGGTCGGGAGCGCTCAGCGGGTACTTTTCGACGCTGACAAAATGCAGTCGCGCACCGGCCACCGCGTGCTGTTCGAATAACTGCCAGGCACAGAGAAAATTCAGCCCGGTACCGAACCCGGTTTCGCCAATCACCAATCGACCGCTTGCCGGCAATGCGGCGAAACGCTCGTGCAAATCGTTTTGCTGCAGAAACACGTAGCGGGTTTCTTCAAGGCCCGACTGGTCGGAAAAATACACATCATCGAATACCCGCGAACGCGGGCGACCTTGGTCGTCCCAGTCGAGCTGGGCGTGGGGCAATACAGGTTTCATGGCAGGCTCGGCAACGACAAGGCGGCCATTCTAGCTGATCGCCAGCGGGGTGCTTGATCCATGGCAAGACGCAAGGACGATAGGGCAACGAAAATTTGCCGTCAGACTTTTGTGGCGAGGGGGCTTGCCCCCGTTCGGCTGCGAAGCAGTCGTGAAATCAGCAACCCCGATTTACCTGACAAACCGCGTCGCCTGATTTTAGGGCCGCTTCGCGACCCAACGGGGGCAAGCCCCCTCGCCACAAAAAGCGCCCCTGGGAATTTCTCTGATGACTACCTGCCCAATCCGCTAGTCTTGCTCAATCCTGGAAGGAGCCGCTCCATGTTCGAATCTGCCGAAATCGGTCATACCATCGACAAAGAAACCTATGACGCCGAAGTGCCGGCCCTGCGTGAAGCTTTGCTCGAAGCGCAGTTCGAACTTCGGCAGCAACAGCGCTTTCCAGTGATCATTTTGATCAACGGCATTGAAGGGGCCGGCAAGGGCGAGACCGTCAAGTTGCTCAATGAATGGATGGACCCGCGCTCGATCGAGGTTCGCACCTTCGACCAGCAGACCGACGAAGAACTGGCGCGACCGCCGGCCTGGCGCTACTGGCGGATGCTCCCGGCCAAGGGCCGCATGGGGATTTTCTTCGGCAACTGGTACAGCCAGATGCTGCAAGGACGGGTTCATGGCTTGTTCAAGGATCCGCGACTCGATCAAAGCATCAACGGAGCCGAGCGGCTAGAGAAGATGCTGTGCGACGAAGGCGCGCTGATCTTCAAGTTCTGGTTTCACCTCTCCAAAAAACAAATGAAAGCGCGGCTCAAGGCGCTGGCCGATGACCCGTTGCACAGTTGGCGCATCAGCCCGCTGGACTGGCAGCAATCGCAGACCTACGACAAATTCGTCAAATACGGCGAACGGGTGCTGCGCCGCACCAGCCGCGACTATGCGCCGTGGCATGTGATTGCAGGCGTGGACGCGAATTATAGAAGCCTGGCGGTCGGCAAGATTCTGCTCGATGGCCTGCAAAGTGCGCTGAAAAGACCCAGGATTCACCCGGACAAAGTCAGCGCCGCGCCCTTGTTCCCCAGCGTCGATCAGGTGAATTTGCTCGACAGCCTGGACATGACGCTGAGCCTGGACAAGGACGATTACGAAGAACAACTGATTACCGAACAGGCACGGTTTTCCGGGTTGATGCGCGACAAGCGCATGCGTCGCCACGCGTTGATTGCATTGTTCGAAGGCAATGACGCGGCAGGCAAGGGCGGGGCAATTCGTCGGGTGGCCGCAGCGCTCGACCCGCGCCAGTACGACATCGTGCCGATCGCCGCGCCTACCGAGGAAGAACGGGCCCAGCCGTATCTCTGGCGGTTCTGGCGGCATATCCCGGCGCGGGGCAAATTCACTGTGTTCGACCGTTCCTGGTATGGCCGGGTGCTGGTGGAGCGCATCGAAGGCTTTTGCAGCAAGGCGGACTGGATGCGCGCCTACGGTGAGATCAACGACTTCGAAGAGCAGATCGCCGACGCCGGGGTGATCGTGGTCAAGTTCTGGCTGGCCATCGACAAACAGACCCAACTGGAACGCTTCCAGGAGCGTGAAGAAATCCCCTTCAAGCGTTTCAAGATCACCGAAGACGACTGGCGCAATCGCGACAAGTGGGACGATTACCGCACCGCTGTCGGCGACATGGTCGATCGCACCAGCACCGAGGTATCACCGTGGACCCTGGTGGAAGCCAATGACAAGCGCTGGGCGCGGGTCAAGGTCCTGCGCACCCTTAACCAGGCACTGGAAGAGGCCTTCGAAAAGTCCGACAAACGCGAGAAAAAACTGCGAAAACGCAAGCGCTGAACCGATGGCTACGCATACGCGGGGTGAATGATTGTCGCGGTCAGTCATAGGGTGGACTTATGCTCGGTCCAACTCCTGACTGACAACAACAATGAGGTGTATGCCATGCGTGAAGTGGTGATCGTCGACAGCGTACGGACCGGCCTGGCCAAATCCTTTCGCGGCAAGTTCAACATGACCCGCCCGGACGACATGGCGGCCCACTGTGTCAATGCGCTGCTCACGCGCAATGACGTCGACCCGGCCAGCGTCGAGGATTGCATCGTCGGCGCCGGCTCCAATGAAGGAGCCCAGGGCTTCAACATCGGCCGTAACGTCGCGGTACTATCGCACCTGGGCATCGGCACCGGTGGCATGACCCTTAACCGCTTCTGTTCATCGGGCTTGCAGGCCATCGCCATTGCCGCCAATCAGATCGCTTCGGGCTGCAGCGACATCATTGTCGCGGGTGGCGTCGAGTCGATCAGCCTGACCATGAAAAGCGTCAACACCGACAACCTGATCAACCCGCTGCTGAAAGAGCAGGTGCCGGGCATCTATTTCCCCATGGGCCAGACCGCCGAGATCGTCGCGCGTCGTTACGACGTCAGTCGCCAGGACCAGGATGTGTACGCCCTGCAAAGCCAGCAACGTACCGCCCTGGCGCAGGCCGCCGGGTTGTTCAACGATGAAATCGTGCCGATGGCGGTGAAATATCGCGTTGAAGACAAGGCCACCGGTCAAGTGCAGATTCTCGACGGCATCGTCGATCACGATGACTGCAACCGCCCGGACACCACGCTGCAAAGCCTGGCCGGGTTGAAACCGGTGTTTGCCGAGGACGGCTCGGTGACCGCTGGCAACTCGTCGCAACTGTCCGACGGCGCTTCGATGACCCTGGTGATGAGCCTGGAAAAAGCCCTGGCGCTGGGGCTCAAGCCCAAAGCCTTCTTCCGCGGTTTTGCCGTGGCCGGGTGTCAGCCAGACGAAATGGGCATCGGCCCGGTGTTTTCGGTGCCGAAGTTGCTCAAGGCGAAGGGATTGCAGGTTGCCGACATTGATCTGTGGGAACTCAACGAAGCGTTCGCCTCGCAATGCCTGTACAGCCGCAATCGGTTGGAAATCGACAACGACAAATACAACGTCAACGGCGGTTCGATTGCCATCGGCCATCCGTTCGGCATGACCGGCTCGCGTCAGGTCGGGCACATCGTTCGTGAATTGCAGCGGCGTAACCTGCGCTACGGCATCGTCACCATGTGCGTGGGGGGCGGGATGGGGGCTACGGGGTTGTTTGAGGCGGTGCGTTAAATCTGCGAGTTCGTGTTGTCTGGCTGACCGCTATCGCGAGCAGGCTCGCTCCCACATTGATCACTGGTGTTCACCAATCTTGTGTTCACCATTGATCCACTGTGGGAGCGAGCCTGCTCGCGATGCAGGCGCCGCGGTTTACCGGCTCATGCACAAGAACTGCATCCGCTCGATATACGCTTGAATCTCACGCACCGCTGCTTCCCGGTTTTCAAACGGACCCTCCAGCGTGTGTTCCCGCGTGGTGAAATACAACTCTCCATTCACACGACACAAGCGGTCACAACGAAAGTGGGTGGCGGGGGCGTTGTCTTGGGCGCGCATGCCGTACATGGGCGATCTCCTGCGGGTGACGGTTTCAATGAGCTTATGCATGAACCACTTGCCACGCCTGGCCACCTGATCGACGGCATATCGTCAACTTTATGGTGCGACCTGCACAGTTTCATTAGCGGCCCGTCGGCAACTGTCCCTGTGTCGCGCTCCCGTCTGAGCCTAGAATGACCGTTTTCGCCAATCGGCTTCGGGGTCAGCATGCATATTTCATCAGGTCGCTGGGTTTATGGTCTGTGCCTGGCCTTGCTGACCGCGTTGCTGTGGGGAATCCTGCCGATCAAGCTCAAGCAAGTGCTGCTGGTGATGGACCCGGTGACCGTGACCTGGTTTCGGCTGCTGGTGTCCGGCGGTTGTCTGTTCATTTATCTGGCGGCGACCAAACGCCTGCCGAGTCGCAAAGTCCTCGGCCCGCGCGGTGGCTGGCTGGTGTTGATGGCAGTACTCGGACTGGTCGGCAACTACGTGTTGTACCTGATGGGGCTGAACCTGCTCAGCCCCGGCACCGCGCAACTGGTGGTGCAGATGGGCCCGATCATGTTGCTGATCGCCAGTCTGTTCGTGTTCAAGGAACGGTTCAGCGTGGGGCAGGGGATTGGCCTGTTGGTGCTGCTGATCGGCTTTGCACTGTTCTTCAATCAGCGCTTGAGTGAACTGCTCACCTCCCTGACCGATTACACCGCCGGCGTGTTGATGGTGCTGTTGGCGTCCACGGTCTGGACCTTCTATGCCTTGGGCCAGAAGCAGTTGCTCACAGTATGGAATTCGTTGCAGGTGATGATGGTGATTTACCTGTTCTGCGCGCTGTTGCTGACGCCATGGGTGCACCCGCTGGAAGCGCTGCAATTGAGTCCGTTGCAAGGCTGGCTGCTGCTGGCGTGCTGTTTGAACACCCTGATCGCTTATGGCGCCTTCGCCGAAGCCCTGGCCCATTGGGAAGCTTCGCGGGTCAGTGCGACGCTCGCGATCACGCCGCTGGTGACCTTTGCCGCCGTGGCCGTTGCCGCGTGGTTATGGCCTGAGTATGTGCATGCCGAGCAGATCAACGGCCTGGGTTATGGCGGGGCGGTGCTGGTGGTATTGGGGTCGGTGCTGGTGGCGTTGGGGCCATCGTTGATGGCGGGGCTCAGGGCACGGCGGGTGCGGATGGCGGCCAGTTAGATTGCGATGATCGTTCCCACGCTCCGCGTGGGAACGATCAGGGGTGGTGGCGATTCACCCCTGCTTGCCAGCCTCCAACATATCCTCCGGCCTCACCCACGCATCAAACTCTTCATTTGTCAGATAGCCCAGCTGCAACGCCGCCTCACGCAGGGTCAGCCCCTCGCTGTAAGCCTTCTTGGCAATCTCCGCCGACTTGTCGTAGCCGATATGCGGGTTCAGCGCCGTCACCAGCATCAAGCCTTGTTCCAGGTGCTCGGCCATTTTCTCGGCATCCGGTTCCAGCCCGGCGATGCAATGCTGCTGGAAGTTACTGCAGCCATCGCCCAGTAAGCGGATCGATTGCAGCAGGTTATGGATGATCACCGGTTTGAACACGTTTAATTGCAGATGGCCCTGACTGGCGGCAAAACCGATGGCAACGTCATTGCCCAATACCTGACAGGCCAGCATCGACAGGGCTTCGCACTGAGTCGGGTTGACCTTGCCGGGCATGATCGAGCTACCGGGCTCATTGGCCGGCAGTTTCACTTCGGCCAACCCTGCTCGCGGCCCGGAGCCCAGCAGGCGCAGGTCGTTGGCGATTTTCATCAAGGTCACGGCAAGGGTCTTCAGGGCGCCGGAAAGAGTGACCAGCGGCTCGTGGCCGGCCAGGGCGGCAAATTTATTGGGGGCCGTAACGAACGGCAGGCCGGAGAGGGCGGCCAGTTCAGCAGCGATCGCTTCGCCAAAACCGTGGGGCGAGTTCAATCCGGTGCCGACCGCAGTGCCGCCCTGAGCCAGTTCACAGACCGCCGGCAGCGCGCTTCGGATCGCCCGCTCGGCGTAATCCAGTTGCGCGATGAACGCCGAGAGCTCCTGGCCGAAGGTGATCGGTGTGGCGTCCATCATATGGGTACGACCGGTCTTGACCAGTTTCATGTGCCGCGCGGACAACTCCGCCAACCCGCCCGACAATTCGCTGATCGCCGGCAGCAAATGCTGCTGCACCGCCTGAGCCGTCGCGATGTGCATGGCTGTGGGGAAGCAATCGTTGGAACTCTGAGAACGGTTGACGTGATCGTTGGGATGCACCGGCGTCTTGCCGCCGCGCGGGTTGCCTGCCAGTTCGTTGGCGCGACCGGCGATCACTTCGTTGACGTTCATGTTGCTCTGGGTACCGCTGCCGGTCTGCCAGACCACCAGCGGGAACTGCTCGTCGTGGTTACCGTCGAGCACTTCGTCGGCGGCCTGTTCGATCAGCCGGGCGATGTCGGCGGGCAGGTCACCGTTGCGATCGTTGACGCGCGCCGCGGCTTTCTTGATCAGGGCCAGGGCGTGCAGCACGGCCAGCGGCATGCGCTCGTTGCCGATGGCGAAGTTGATCAGCGAGCGTTGCGTCTGAGCGCCCCAGTAAGCGTCATCCGGGACTTCTACCTGGCCCAGGCTGTCGGTTTCGATACGGCTCATCATGCACACTCCTGTAGGTCTGATAGCGCAGTTTAGGCCGTGATCGCCGGCCGTGGTTCCATCAGTCTGGAATTTGACCGTTCAACCCCTCTAAATCAGGCGCGACAAGGCTTGGGGTTGAGTGACACACTTTTTTAGGTGCAGAATGGACGCCCTTGAGGTTTTGCCTCGCCTGCTAGAAAAGGAAACTCGATGACTCGTCTTCGTGCCATCTGTACCGCGGTTGCACTGGTTTGCGCCAGCGGCCAGGTTTTTGCCGATACCGCCAGCCACAACGCCAGTGCCGAAGCTTTCCTGACCCTGGCGCACGCTGACAAATTGGGCACTCCGGTGTACATGCAAGTGCAGCAAATGTTCGCTCAGCGCTTTGAACAGACCAAAGCCCCTGAATCGAAAAAAGCCCTGCTGGAAACCTATCAAGCCAAGGCCAACGCCGCTCTGGACGCAGCCATTGGCTGGAACAAGCTGAAGCCAGACATGGTCAAGCTTTACACCACCAATTTCAGCGAATCCGAGCTCAAGGATCTGGTTGCGTTCTACCAGTCTCCACTGGGCAAGAAAGTCCTGGAAAAAATGCCGCAGCTGACTCAGCAATCGGCACAGATGACCCAGGCCAAGCTGGAAAGCGCGGTGCCTGTGGTCAACAAACTGCTGGCTGACATGACGGCCGAGCTGGAGCCTAAAGGCGCCGCAGCTCCTGCCAAGAAAAAGCCTTAAGCGGAGTTCGGGATGACCATGCAACAACGCATCGAATCGACGCTCGGGCTGTTACAGCCCGAGCACCTGCAAGTGCTGGATGAAAGCCACATGCACAGCCGTGGGTTGCAGACCCACTTCAAAGCGGTGGTGGTCAGCCAGCAGTTTGAAGGCCTCAATCGCGTCAAGCGTCACCAGAAGGTGTACGGCACGTTGGGCGAACTGATGGGCGAGTTCCATGCGTTGGCGCTGCATACCTACACGCCGCAAGAATGGGCACAGATCGACGCGGCCCCGGCCTCGCCGACCTGTGCTGGCGGTAGCAAACATTAATGTGACGGGCTGAAGGGCTGAAGGGCTGAAGGGCTGAAGGGCTGTTGTGGCGAGGGAGCTTGCTGTGGCGAGGGGGCTTGCCCCCGTTCGGCTGCGAAGCAGTCGTAAAACCGGCACGCTCGGTTTGTCTGATACACCGAGGTGGCGTCTGTTTTTTTAAAGGGGCCGCCTCGCGCCCCAACGGGGGCAAGCCCCCTAGCCACAATGAAATGGTTTGTACCAGACCTTACAGATCACAGTCCTAAAGCCACACGGTTTTTGCTAGAATCCGCAACGCGCCGCTCACCCGGCGCGTTTTTTTTTGCATCCGGTTCACCCCTTACGAGGGTAGCCACCTGGAGAATTACCCATGACACAACAGATTGTCGTGGCGGCACTGTATAAGTTCGTCACCCTGGAAGATTACGTCGCCCTGCGCGAGCCGCTGCTGCAAGCGATGGTCGACAACGGCATCAAAGGCACGCTGCTGATCGCCGAAGAAGGCATCAACGGCACCGTGTCCGGCAGCCGCGAAGGCATTGACGGGCTGATGGCCTGGCTCAAGAACGACCCGCGCATGGACGACATCGACCACAAAGAATCGTACTGCGATGAGCAGCCGTTCTACCGCACCAAAGTCAAACTCAAGAAAGAAATCGTCACCCTGGGCGTTGAAGGCGTGGACCCGAACAAAAAGGTCGGCACCTATGTGGATCCGCAAAACTGGAACGCGTTGATCAGCGATCCCGAAGTGCTGCTGATCGACACCCGCAACGATTACGAAGTCTCGATTGGCACCTTCGAAGGCGCCATCGATCCGAAGACCACCAGTTTTCGCGAATTCCCCGACTACATCAAAGCCCATTTCGACCCGGCGGTGCACAAGAAAGTCGCGATGTTCTGCACCGGCGGCATTCGTTGCGAAAAGGCTTCGAGTTACATGCTCAGCCAGGGTTTCGATGAGGTCTATCACCTCAAGGGCGGCATTCTGAAGTACCTCGAAGAGGTGCCGCAGGAAGAAACCAAATGGCAGGGCGACTGCTTCGTGTTCGATAACCGCGTGACCGTTCGTCACGATCTCAGCGAAGGCGACTACGATCAATGTCATGCCTGTCGTACGCCTGTCAGCGTCGAAGACCGCGCGTCCGAGCACTATGTGGCCGGCATCAGTTGCCCGCATTGCTGGGATAAGCTGAGCGAGAAAACCCGTCGCAGTGCCATCGACCGGCAGAAGCAGATCGAACTGGCCAAGGCGCGCAACCTGCCGCACCCGATCGGTTACAACTACAAGCAAACTCCTTCCGAGGCTTGAACCATGTCTGTACGTCGCCTGCTCTATGTGATGGACCCGATGTGTTCCTGGTGCTGGGGCTTTGCGCCAGTGGCCAACGCGCTGGTCGAGCAGGCGCAGGCGGCGGGGGTGGACGTGCATCTGGTCGTCGGCGGTTTGCGCACCGGCAGCGGCTCAGCATTGGAGCCGACCACCCGGCGCTATATCCTTGAGCACTGGCAGGCGGTCACCGAGGCCACCGGCCAGCCGTTCAAGTTTGAAGGCGCGTTGCCCGACGGGTTTGTCTACGACACCGAGCCTGCCTGTCGGGCGCTGGTGACGGCGCGCAGCCTGGCGCCGGACTGCGCCTGGAAACTGCTCGGGCTGATCCAGCATGCGTTCTATGCCGAGGGGCGTGATGTCACCCGCGCCAGCGTGTTGGTGGAACTGGCGGAGCAGGCCGGTTTGCCGCGCATCGAGTTCGCCGCCGCGTTCGACCGTGCCGATCAGCACGCCGCGACCGCTGCCGATTTCACCTGGGTCCAGGACCTGGGCATTGCCGGTTTCCCGACCTTGCTGGCAGAGCGTGATGGTCAATTGGCGTTGCTGACCAATGGGTATCAACCTTTGAATGTGTTGTCACCATTGCTCGGCCGCTGGCTGGAGCGCGCTGCCTGTGCATGACCTGCCCGACAACGTTCCAGCCCCTGCACGTGTCGACCGTCTGAGCTGGGCAGAAATCCGTCGCCTGGCCCTTCACCATAAAAAATCCCTGTGGATCGCCAACGGCGTCGCGGTATTGGCAACGCTGTGCAGCGTGCCGATCCCCTTGCTGTTGCCGTTGCTGGTCGACGAAGTGCTGCTGGGCCACGGCGACGCCGCGCTGAAAATCATGAACCACGCGCTGCCCGACGTCTGGCAGAAAGCTGCGGGTTACATTGGCCTGATGCTGCTGGTGACTCTGGCACTACGCTGTGCGGCGTTGTTGTTCAACGTGGTGCAGGCGAAGTTGTTTGCGGCGTTGGCCAAGGACATCGTGTATCGGATCCGGGTGCGGTTGATCGAGCGGCTCAAATGTATCTCGCTGGGCGAATACGAAAGCCTGGGCAGCGGCACGGTGACTACGCACCTGGTCACCGACCTGGACACCGTGGACAAATTCGTCGGCGAAACCCTCAGTCGTTTCCTCGTGGCCATGCTGACGCTGGTGGGCACCGCCTCGATCCTGATGTGGATGCACTGGAAACTCGCGCTGCTGATCCTGCTGTTCAACCCGCTGGTGATCTATGCCACGGTGCAGTTGGGCAAGCGGGTCAAACACCTGAAGAAACTCGAGAACGACAGCACCTCGCGCTTCACCCAGGCCTTGACCGAAACCCTGGATGCCATCCAGGAAGTGCGCGCCGGTAATCGGCAGGGCTTTTTCCTCGGACGGCTGGGCCAGCGAGCGCGTGAAGTGCGCGATTACGCGGTGAACTCGCAGTGGAAAACCGATGCATCGAACCGCGCCAGCGGCTTGTTGTTCCAGTTCGGCATCGATATTTTTCGCGCTGCGGCCATGCTCACCGTGCTGTTTTCCGACCTGTCCATCGGCCAGATGCTGGCCGTGTTCAGCTACCTGTGGTTCATGATCGGTCCGGTGGAACAACTGCTCAACCTGCAGTACGCCTTTTACGCCGCTGGCGGTGCGCTGTCGCGCATCAACGAGTTGCTGGCCCGTGCTGATGAGCCGCAATACAGCGGCAGTGTCGACCCGTTTCAGGGGCGCGACACGGTAGGCATCGAAGTTCAGGGATTGAGTTTCGGCTATGGCGACGAATTGGTGCTGAACCAAATGAACCTGTCGATTGCCCCCGGTGAAAAAGTCGCGATTGTCGGCGCCAGCGGCGGTGGCAAAAGCACCCTGGTGCAGTTGCTGCTGGGCTTGTACACACCGCTGGCCGGCACCATCCGTTTCGGTGGTTCGACTCAGGAAGAGATCGGCCTGGAAACCGTGCGTGAAAATGTCGCCGTGGTCTTGCAGCACCCAGCACTGTTCAACGACACCGTGCGCGCCAACCTGACCATGGGCCGCGAACGCAGCGATGAAGCCTGCTGGCAGGCATTGGAAATTGCTCAACTGCACAACACGGTGCGTGAATTGCCCAATGGCCTGGACAGTATTGTCGGGCGCTCCGGTGTGCGTTTATCCGGCGGGCAGCGTCAACGCCTGGCGATTGCGCGGATGGTGTTGGCCGAACCCAAAGTGGTAATCCTCGACGAGGCCACGTCCGCCCTGGACGCGGCCACCGAATACAACCTGCACCAGGCACTGGCGCGGTTCTTGAGTCACCGCACCACGCTGATCATTGCGCACCGGTTGTCGGCCGTGAAGCAGGCTGACCGAGTGCTGGTGTTCGACGGTGGCCAGGTTGCCGAGGATGGCGACCATCAGCAGCTGATTGCCGATGGTGGTTTGTACGCCAAGCTTTATGGGCATTTACAGCAGCACTAGATTAATGCCACAAGACGTTCAGGGCATTTTCCCCGGCAAGGATTAGCACATGAAGACGAGCCAGCCCTGAATCGCCGGGACTGTGCTGCTGTTGAGCATGAGCTTCCCCGGCTTGCCTAGAGTGAGAACCCATCCTAGTCTAGCGGTAGCGTTTTCGTCCGGACGACGATCGAGCAGTGTTAAGACAAGGGACCTCATGAAGCCAAAAAGGACTCTCGCAACCCCTCGGTTGTTGGGCATCGTCTGGCCTTTTATCGCCGTCGTGTTATTTCAGGCATTGTTGGGAGGCGTCAGTCTTTACGTTCTTTCGGCGGTTCGCGGTTACGTCGGCGGGGAAAGCCTGTGGTCCAAGGGCCAGAAAGACGCCATCTATTACCTCAATCTCTACGCCGACAGTCGCGACGAAACGATTTTTCTCAAATACCAGAGCGCGATTGCGGTGCCTCAGGGGGGCCATGAATTGCGTCTGGCGCTGGACCATCAGCCACCGAATATCGAGGCAGCGCGAATCGCGATCCTCAAGGGCGGCAACCACCCGGACGACGTCTCCAGTTTGATTTGGCTGTACCTCAATTTCCGGAATTTCAGTTACCTGGAGAAAGCCATCGAGCTGTGGACGGTCGGTGACGCGTATCTGGTGCGACTCCATGACGTCGCGCGGGAGATGCATCAGCGTATTGCCGATAGCCAGGTCACCGATGCCGACGTCAAACGCTGGAAAGAGCAGATTTTTGCCATCAACGATGGCGTGACGCCCGCCGCCAAAGCGTTCAGCGATGCCTTGGGCGAAGGCTCACGGGTGATTCTCCGGCTGCTGTTGGTGACGAACCTGGCCACTGCGTTGGGCTTGATTGTGTTAGCTCTGTTGCGTACGCATAAACTGCTCAAGCAGCGCCATGCCTTCGCCGATGCCTTGCAGTTGGAGAAAGACCGGGCACAGATCACTCTGCAATCGATTGGCGACGGGGTGATCACCACGGACGTCGAGGGCGCGATTGTCTATATGAATCCGGCCGCCGAGGCCTTGACTCACTGGAAGGCCGAACAGGCGGCGGGGTTGCCATTGGCGGCGCTGTTCAATCTGCTGGATGAGGACGCTCAGGCCGACGGTTTTACCTTGATCGAGCACATTTTGAGCGGTCAGCTCAGCGGTGGCAGCGAGCATTCAAAACTGATCCAGCGTCTGGATGGCAGCACGGTTTCGGTCACTCTGGTCGGCGCGCCGATCCGCAATACGGGCAGGGTCAGTGGCACCGTGCTGGTGCTGCATGACATGACCCAGGAGCGGCAATACATCGCCAATCTGTCGTGGCAGGCGACTCATGATGCTCTGACCGGATTGGCCAACCGCCGCGAGTTCGAATATCGGCTGGAGCAGGCCCTGCATAACCTGACGCGCCAGGCGGGGCGTCACGCCTTGATGTTTCTCGACCTGGATCAATTCAAACTGGTCAACGACACCTGCGGTCATGCGGCGGGCGACGAGTTGTTGCGGCATATATGTGCGTTGTTGCAATCAGGTTTGCGCGAAGGCGACACCCTGGCCCGGCTAGGGGGTGACGAGTTTGGCGTTCTGTTGGAAAACTGCGCGCCGCAAGCGGCCGAGAAAATCGCCGAAGGCCTGCGCCAGACCGTGCAGAACCTGCATTTTGTCTGGAAAGGCCGGCCGTTTGTGACCACCGTGAGCATTGGCCTGGTGCATGTGGTCCAGAGTCCGGCCACCCTTGAAGCTTCATTGCGTGCCGCTGACATGGCCTGTTATATGGCCAAGGAAAAGGGCCGCAACCGGGTTCAGGTCTATCACGCCGACGACTCGGAGCTGTCCTTGCGGTTTGGCGAAATGGCCTGGGTGCAGCGCCTGCACGTGGCGCTGGAAGAAGACCGCTTCTGCCTGTACGCCCAGGAGATCGCGCCTCTTGGCCCTGGTGAGCATGGCGGCGGGCATATCGAAATACTGCTGCGCCTGCATGACGAAGCGGGACGCATGATTCTGCCGGACAGTTTCATTCCGGCCGCCGAGCGTTACGGTTTGATGACATCGATTGATCGTTGGGTAGTGGAGAACGTTTTCAAAGTCATTGCCCAGTGCGTCGCCGAAGAGCGCGAAGGGCCGTTGGCCATGTGTGCGATAAATCTGTCAGGTATTACTATCGGAGATGAGGCGTTTCTGGACTTCCTTCGTGAACAGTTTGTTGCATATTCAATTCCACCTGAAATGATTTGTTTTGAAATTACAGAAACCAGCGCTATTGCAAATCTGGCTAGCGCAACTAAATTTATCAATGAACTCAAAGGTTTAGGTTGTCATTTTTCGCTAGATGACTTTTGTGCCGGTATGTCCTCATTCGCTTACTTGAAACATTTACCTGTAGACTTCCTGAAGATCGACGGGAGTTTCGTAAAGGATATGCTGGACGACCCGATTAACCGCGCCATGGTCGAAGTGATCAATCACATCGGTCATGTCATGGGTAAGCGCACGATTGCAGAGTTCGTTGAAACACCTCAGATCGAGCAGGCATTGCTGGAGATCGGAGTGGATTACGCTCAAGGGTATGTGATTGAACGCCCGCATCTGTTTACCTGGGATAGTTTGCAAAGTCGTCCTGCCAGGCCCCGATCCTTGTTGTTCAAGGCGCCGGGCACGTTCCGTTGAAATCTCTTGTTGATCTTAAAATCACAATCAAAAGGAGCGCGACAGTGATCGATACATTCAACAGAACCGGACCACTCATGGAAGCTGCAAGTTACCCCGCCTGGGCTCAGCAACTGATCCAGGATTGCAGCGAGAGCAAGCGCCGGGTTGTCGGACACGAACTGTATCAACGCATGCGAGATAACAGACTCAGTGCAAAAACCATGCGTCAGTACCTTATTGGTGGCTGGCCGGTGGTCGAACAGTTCGCTCTATATATGGCACAGAACCTGACCAAGACCCGGTTTGCGCGCCACCCTGGCGAAGACATGGCGCGTCGCTGGCTGATGCGCAACATTCGCGTCGAATTGAACCATGCCGACTACTGGGTCCACTGGAGTCGTGCCCACGGTATCAGCCTGGAAGATCTGCAAGCGCAACACGTGGCACCAGAGCTTCACGCCTTGAGCCATTGGTGCTGGCACACCAGTTCGTCGGACTCGCTGATCGTGGCCATCGCCGCCACCAATTACGCCATCGAAGGGGCGACGGGGGAGTGGTCGGCCCTGGTTTGCTCCAATGGCGTCTATGCGGCCTCGTTCCCCGAGGAAGATCGCAAGCGGGCCATGAAGTGGTTGAAGATGCATGCCCAGTACGACGATGCCCATCCATGGGAAGCGTTGGAAATCATCTGCACCTTGGCGGGCATGAACCCGAGCAAAGCGCTGCAAGTGGAATTGCGCCAGGCTGTCTGTAAAAGTTACGACTACATGTACCTGTTCCTGGAACGTTGCATGCAGTTGGAACTGGCAGTGAAAACCCCGGTAGCCCGTGAGCGGATGGCGTTGGCTGAAAGCTGATCCCCTGAAAACAACACAAACCAAATGTGGGAGCGGGCCTGTGGCGAGGGGGCTCGCCCCCGTTTGAGTGCGTAGCACTCACAAGATCTTTGGTGCATCAGAGATTTGGGGGCTGCTTCGCAGCCAACGGGGGCGAGCCCCCTCGCCACGGGCCCGCTCCCACATTGGTTATACAGCGGTGCTGAAATATCAGCCTGCCATTGCCAACCGGTTACGCCCCTCGCGCTTGGCCACATACAACGCACTGTCGGCCCGTCGCAACAAACTTTCGGCAGACTCGCCGGGAAGCAGCGTCGAGCAACCGATGCTGACCGTCAGTTCGATCATCTTGCCCTCGGCCACATAGTCCTGAGCCTGCGCCGCAAACCGCAGTCGTTCACCGACCATGGCTGCTGCTTCCCGACTGGTGTTGGAAAGCAGAATCAGGAATTCTTCGCCACCAAACCGGAACACCATATCGACGTTGCGCAACTGATTTTTGATCGAGGCGGCCACGGCCTTCAGCACTTCATCGCCGGCGCTGTGCCCGTAGGTGTCGTTGATCTGTTTGAAATGATCGATGTCCAGCATCAGCAGCGACAGGGGTTGCGAGTGTCGCCGCGACATCTCGATTTCCCGTTCCAGCGTCTGATCCATGGCGATGCGGTTGCCGGTATCGGTCAGCGGATCACGCAATGCACTTTGAGTCGCCGCTCGGTAGAGCAGGGCGTTTCGCATGGGGAAGAGCAGGGTCGACAACAGTGACTCCAGGTTGCCCTGTTCCTGTTCGCTGAAACGCTGATTGCGACGGAACACCAGCTCACCCAATTGCTCGCCTTCATGGCTGAGGCTGTAGCTGATTGAATGATGGCCTCGCGCGCCGAATTGCAGGCGCAAGTCGCTGGGCTGATGTTCGTAACTCAAGGCATCCAGCGGCACAAGGCGCTGAATTTCACGGAAGAAAAGTCCGAGAATGCGTTGCGGCTCAAGACTGGTTTGCAGTTGCAGGCCCAGCGTTTGGCGCAACTGCGCAAGACTGTCGGGCCGCTCCAGGAGGGGAGGCTGCTGACCAAAGCCCAGGCGTTGCAATTTGGCACTGTCGAAGTCAATTGCGTTGGTCTGGGAAGGTGATTTCATATGGCGTGAGCCCCTAAGCAGTAAGGCTGTCTTACAGGCTGGGTGAGAGCGGCTTTGGGCTGCGCGTCATACTGGTCCATCAGTCCCGTAGGACATTTGGCACGAGTTTAGTCCGCTTTGCCGAAGATTAGTAACCTCTCGGCTCAAGCTCCGCCTCGTCTGCTTTCACACGGCGTGTCTGAACAAAATTAGAGCGAAAGTCGTGCCATTCGGTTCAGTCGAATAAAAAGTTTTAAAAATCAATATGCTGGAAGGTTGTGCACGGGGAGTTGCGCCGCGTGGTGACATTTATTTGACTTGAAGCAGGGGTAGTTACCACCGGGTTTGAATGCCGCGGCGGGAAGCCGTCGCGGCAGAAAAGCGACGCACGGGCACTACTGAGCGTTGAATGCCTGGCCATTGATGCCGGTGCTGTCCGGACCCATGAGGTAAAGGTAGACCGGCATGATCTCCTCGGGTGTCGGATTGTTCAGAGGGTTTTCACCGGGGTAGGCCTGAGCGCGCATGCTGGTGCGGGTGGCGCCGGGGTTGATGCTGTTGGAGCGCACCGGTGCCACGGTGTCTACTTCGTCGGCCAGGGTTTGCATCAGGCCTTCGGTGGCGAACTTGGAAACGCCGTAAGCGCCCCAGTACGCACGGCCCTTGCGACCGACGCTGCTGGAGGTGAACACCACTGAGGCGTCCTGAGACAGCTTGAGCAGTGGCAGCAGGGTGCTGGTGAGCATGAACATGGCGTTGACGTTGACGTGCATGACGCGCATGAAATTCTCGCCGGACAACTGCTCGATCGGGGTGCGTGGACCGATGATTGATGCGTTGTGCAGCAAGCCGTCGAGGTGGCCGAACTCGGTCTCGATCATGGCTGCCAGTTCATCGTATTGATGAGGCAGTGCGGTTTCCAGGTTGAACGGAATCACGGCCGGTTGTGGATGCCCGGCCGCTTCGATTTCGTCATAGACCTGAGTCAGGTTGGCCTCGGTCTTGCCCAGCAGCAGCACGGTGGCGCCGTGGGCGGCGTAGGTTTTTGCAGCGGCAGCACCGATGCCACGGCCTGCGCCGGTGACCAGGATGACCCGGTCCTTGAGCAAGTCAGGGCGGGCGGAATAATCAAACATAAAAAACCTCACAACAATTCAACAGGCAGGCATCGCACTTGTGGCGAGGGAGCTTATTGTGGCGAGGGGGCTTGCCCCCCGTTCGGCTGCGAAGCAGTCGTAAAACCTGAGAACACGGTCTGACTGAAGGTACCGAATGGAGGGCCGCTTCGCGACCCAACGGGGGCAAGCCCCCTCGCCACAAAATGCTTCCTGCCGCCCAATTAGGTCAGCAACTGCACAAAGCGTTATCCAGCACCTCGAGCAACGCCAGCGGATGATCGATCACTACGTCCGCGCCCCAGTGCTTGGGGTTATCGTCCGGGTGAATATAACCGTAGGTCACCGCGCAGGTTTTGGTGCCGGCATCGCGGCCGGACTCGATGTCCCGCAGGTCATCGCCCACAAACAGCACGCTGGCCGGGTCCAGGTCGAGCATCTTGCACGCCAGGATCAACGGCTCCGGATCCGGTTTGCTGTTCTTCACATGATCGGGGCAAATCAGCACCTTCGAACGTTCGGCCAGGCCCAGCTGCTGCATGATCGGCTCGGCGAAACGCACCGGCTTGTTAGTGACCACGCCCCAGATCAGGTTGGCTTTTTCGATTTTTTCCAGCACCTGGGCCATGCCGTCGAACAGATGGCTGTGGACCGCGCAACCCTTGAGGTAGCGGTCGAGGAATTCCTGACGCAGTTCCTCGAACCCCGGCGATTCCGGGTCCATGGAAAAGTTTGCGGCGACCATCGCCTTGGCGCCGCCGGAAATTTCATCGCGGATGTGTTGAGTGTTGATTGGCGGCAAACCACGATCAGCGCGCATCGCCTGGCAGATGGCGATGAAATCCGGCGCAGTGTCGAGCAGGGTGCCGTCCATGTCGAAAAGGACTGCTCTGATACGCATCGGCTTACTCCTCGCGCAGGGTCTGGATCATGTAATTGACGTCCACATCGGCCGCCAGTTTGTAATGCTTGGTCAACGGATTGTAGGTCAGGCCGATGATGTCCTTGACGGTCAGGCCGGCCATGCGGCTCCAGGCGCCAAGCTCGGAGGGGCGGATGAACTTCTTGAAGTCGTGGGTGCCGCGCGGCAGCAACTTCATGATGTATTCGGCGCCGACGATGGCGAACAGATAGGCCTTCGGGTTGCGGTTGATGGTGGAGAAGAACACCTGGCCGCCCGGTTTGACCATTTTGAAGCAGGCGCGGATGACCGACGACGGATCCGGCACGTGTTCAAGCATTTCCAGGCAAGTCACTACGTCGAATTGCTCGGGCATTTCTTCAGCCAGCGCTTCGGCGGTGATCTGCCGGTACTCGACGCTCACGCCGGATTCCAGTTGGTGCAGCTGAGCGACGGCCAGCGGCGCTTCGCCCATGTCGATGCCCATTACGGTCGCGCCGCGTTGAGCCATGGCTTCGCTGAGGATGCCGCCGCCGCAACCGACGTCGAGGACTTTCTTGCCGGCCAGATGGACCCGCTCATCGATCCAGTTGACCCGTAGCGGGTTGATGTCGTGCAGCGGTTTGAACTCGCTTTCGCGGTCCCACCAGCGATGGGCCAGGGCTTCGAATTTGGCGATTTCGGCGTAGTCGACGTTGCTCATGGTGTCAGTCCTCTAAAACTTGAAAAATCCTGTTGCCCCGGTTTCGGTCCAGGGTGCTTACAATTCGGTGCTTACGATTCGGTGTGGCCGCTGATGCGCCTGCCCCAGGCCTTGGCGGTGGCACACAGCTGTGCTTCATCCAGGCGGGTCAAGCGACGGTCGTCGAGCAGTTGCTTGCCGGCAACCCAAAGGTGTTTCACGCAGTCGCGGCCAGTGGTATAGATCAGTTGCGAAACCGGGTCGTAGACCGGTTGCTGCGCCAGGCCAGACAGGTCGAACGCGACGATGTCCGCCGCTTTACCGACTTCCAGCGAACCCGTTTCAGCTTCGATGCCCAGCGCGCGAGCGCCATTGAGCGTGGCCATGCGCAGGGCGCGATGGGCGTCCAGCGCCGTGGCCGACCCGGCGACGGCCTTGGCCAGCAACGCAGCGGTGCGGGTTTCGCCGAGCAGGTCGAGGTCATTATTGCTGGCCGCGCCATCGGTGCCGACCGCCACATTGACCCCGGCCCGCCACAAACGCTCGACCGGGCAGAAACCGCTGGCCAGTTTCAGGTTCGACTCCGGGCAATGAATCACATGGGTGTTACTTTCTACCAGCAGCATCAGGTCTTCATCGCTGATCTGGGTCATGTGAACGGCCTGCAGCCGCGGCCCGAGCAGGCCCAGGCGACCGAGGCGGGCCAAAGGGCGTTCGCCGCACTGCTCGACCGACTGCTGCACTTCGAAAGCGGTTTCATGGACGTGCATGTGAATCGAGGCGTCCAGCTCTTCGGCGATCACCCGGATTTTTTCCAGGGTTTCGTCACCCACGGTGTAGGGTGCATGGGGCCCAAAGGTGACTTTGATCCGCTCGTGATGCTTGAGATCACCGAATAATTCAACGCCCTGACGAATGGCTTCATCCGCCGTGGCGGCGCCTGGAATCGGGAAATCGAGGATCGGAATGGCGATCTGGGCGCGAATGCCGCTGTTATGTACGCGTTCGCTGGCGACCTTCGGGAAGAAATACATGTCGGAGAAACAGGTGATGCCGCCTTTGATCTGCTCGGCGATGGCCAAGTCAGTGCCATCGCGTACAAAAGCCTCGTCGACCCACTTGGCTTCGGCCGGCCAGATGTGGTTTTCCAGCCAGGTCATCAATGGCAGATCGTCGGCCAGGCCGCGGAACAGCGTCATTGCCGCATGCCCGTGAGCATTGATCAGGCCCGGGCTGAGCAACATGTCCGGCAATTCGCGGACTTCGGTTGCGTTAAACTTCAAGGCTGCTGCGCGCGGGCCGATAAATACGATACGACCGTCGCGGATGCCCAGGGCATGCTCTTTAAGGACCACGCCAGCCGGTTCGACAGGTACCAGCCAGGTCGGCAGCAATAACAGGTCGAGCGCAGCGGTGGGGGTCGGCATCGAAAGTCGGTTCCAGTGCTTTTGTAAAGGATGGCGAAGTATACCCGAGCGTCTTCGCGGGGGGATCGCTATAATCGACGGCTTTTGTTCATGAGTGCGGGGTAAGTGGATGCGCGATCGACTGTTGGCTGCGGAGAAGGTGAAAGCCATCGATTGGCGTGATGGCGCCCTGTATCTGCTGGATCAGCGTATTTTGCCATTCGAGCAAACCTGGATCGCCTACACCAGCGCCGCGGGCGTGGCTGAGGCCATTCGCTCAATGGTGGTGCGCGGCGCGCCGGCCATTGGCATCAGTGCGGCGTATGCCATGGTGCTGTCAGCCCGCGCCCGAATTGCCGAGGGCGGTGACTGGCAGGCCGCGTGGGAAGAGGATTACGCGTTACTGGCCGATTCCCGTCCAACAGCGGTTAACCTGTTCTGGGCCTTGAGTCGCATGCGCGACCGCCTGGACCGCCTCAAGGACGACGCAGACCCTCTGGCGGCGCTGGAGGCCGAAGCCATCGCCATCCATGAAAGTGATCGCGAAGCCAACCTGACCATGGCTCAGTTGGGCGTGGACTTGATCCGCAAGCATCAGGGCAACGCCCAGGCGATCCTCACGCACTGCAACACCGGCGCACTGGCCACCGGCGGCTTCGGCACGGCACTGGGGGTGATTCGCGGGGCGTTCATCGAAGGCATGGTCGAGCGCGTCTACGCCAACGAAACCCGCCCATGGCTGCAGGGTTCGCGATTGACCGCATGGGAATTGGCCAATGAAGGCATTCCGGTGACCCTCAATGTCGATTCCGCCGCCGCGCACATCATGAAAACCAAGGGTGTGACCTGGGTGATCGTCGGTGCTGACCGCATCACCGCCAATGGTGATGTGGCGAACAAGATCGGCACCTACCAACTGGCGGTCAACGCCATGCACCACGGCGTGCGCTTCATGGTAGTGGCGCCGAGTTCGACCATCGACATGAACCTGGCCAGTGGCGATGAGATTCCCATCGAAGAGCGCGATGGTCGCGAGTTGCTGGAAGTCGGTGGCAAGCGGCTCGGGGCGGATGTCGATGCATTCAACCCGGTGTTCGATGTGACCCCGGCTGACCTGATTGATGTAATCGTCACCGAAAAAGGCATCGTCGAACGGCCGGATACGGCGAAAATGGCGCAGTTGATGTGTCGTAAGCGTCTGCATTAATAATTTCTGGCGCCTGAAAGATTGCTATCGCGAGCAGGCTCGCTCCCACAGGGGATTTGTGCACGATGCAGATCCAATGTGGGAGCGAGCCTGCTCGCGATGGGGTCTTATAGGCAACAAATACACTTCAATCTCCCATGAAATTTGGCTCTAAGCCCCTCTCGTCCCTTTCAAGCCTGTCACCGGTCAACTAACTATGCTCCATGCGCATCTGGGGGATAGGTGCGTGGCGGCTCTTGTGATAACATCCGGCGGTTTCCAGGGTAGCCTGATGTGGCTGCCTTTACTGCGCAGATCCATGGCATAACTCGTTGATTTGTCGTAAGTCGGTGCACGGCACTCAGTCTGCATCGGCGAGCTTCGTTCGTCCCATATGGATGTGACGAAGTTTCACCAGAAAAAGGAATCAGGCTTCTCATGGGCGAACTGGCCAAAGAAATCCTCCCGGTCAATATCGAAGACGAGCTGAAGCAGTCCTACCTCGACTACGCGATGAGCGTGATTGTCGGGCGGGCACTGCCGGATGCGCGCGATGGCTTGAAGCCCGTGCACCGGCGTGTGCTGTTCGCGATGAGCGAGCTGGGCAACGACTTCAACAAGCCGTACAAGAAATCTGCCCGTGTTGTCGGTGACGTGATCGGTAAGTATCACCCTCACGGTGATACCGCGGTGTACGACACCATCGTTCGGATGGCGCAGCCATTCTCGCTGCGTTACCTGCTGGTAGACGGTCAGGGCAACTTCGGTTCGGTGGACGGCGACAATGCCGCGGCCATGCGATACACCGAAGTGCGCATGACCAAGCTGGCGCACGAGCTGCTCGCTGACCTGCACAAAGAAACCGTGGACTGGGTGCCGAACTACGACGGCACCGAAATGATCCCGGCGGTCATGCCGACCCGTATTCCCAACCTGCTGGTCAACGGCTCCAGCGGTATCGCCGTGGGCATGGCGACCAACATCCCGCCACACAACCTCGGTGAAGTCATCGACGGTTGCCTGGCACTCATCGACAACCCGGAACTGACCGTCGATGAGCTGATGCAATACATCCCTGGTCCGGACTTCCCGACCGCCGCAATCATCAACGGTCGTGCCGGCATCATCGAAGCCTACCGCACCGGTCGCGGGCGCATTTACATGCGTGCCCGCTCGATGATCGAAGACATCGACAAGGTCGGTGGTCGTCAGCAGATCGTCATCACCGAACTCCCTTACCAGTTGAACAAGGCGCGTCTGATCGAGAAGATCGCCGAGCTGGTCAAAGAGAAGAAGCTCGAAGGCATCACCGAACTGCGCGATGAGTCCGACAAGGACGGTATGCGCGTCGTGATCGAACTGCGTCGCGGTGAAGTGCCTGAGGTGATCCTCAACAACCTCTACGCCCAGACCCAGCTGCAAGCGGTGTTCGGTATCAACATCGTCGCGCTGATCGACGGCCGTCCGCGGATCCTGAACCTCAAGGACCTGCTGGAAGCGTTCGTTCGTCACCGTCGCGAAGTGGTTACCCGTCGTACCGTGTTCGAGCTGCGTAAAGCGCGCGAACGTGGCCACATTCTGGAAGGTCAAGCGGTTGCCCTGTCGAACATCGACCCGGTCATCGCCCTGATCAAGGCCTCGCCAACGCCGTCGGAAGCCAAGGAAGCGCTGATCAGCACGGCCTGGGAATCTTCCGCCGTTGTTGCGATGGTCGAACGTGCCGGCGCCGATTCTTGCCGTCCAGAGACCCTGGACCCGCAATACGGTCTGCGCGACGGCAAGTACTTCCTGTCGCCGGAACAGGCGCAAGCCATTCTGGAGCTGCGTCTGCACCGTCTGACCGGTCTGGAACACGAAAAGCTGCTGGCCGAGTATCAAGAGATCCTCAACCAGATCGGCGAGCTGATCCGTATCCTCAGCAGCGCCACGCGCCTGATGGAAGTGATCCGCGAAGAGCTGGAAGTGATCCGCGCCGAGTACGGCGATGTGCGTCGCACCGAGATTCTCGATGCCCGTCTCGACCTGACCCTGGGTGACATGATCCCGGAAGAAGAGCGCGTCGTGACCATTTCCCACGGTGGCTACGCCAAGACCCAGCCATTGGCTGCGTACCAGGCTCAGCGTCGTGGCGGTAAAGGCAAATCGGCCACCGGCGTCAAGGATGAGGATTACATCGCTCACCTGCTGGTCGCCAACAGCCACACCACGCTGCTGCTGTTCTCCAGCAAAGGTAAAGTGTACTGGCTGAAAACCTACGAAATCCCCGAAGCGTCCCGCGCTGCCCGCGGTCGTCCGCTGGTCAACCTGCTGCCGCTGGACAGTGATGAATACATCACCACCATGCTGCCGGTCGAGGAATACACCGAAGGTCACTTCATCTTCATGGCCACTGCTAAAGGCACCGTGAAGAAGACCCCGCTGGAATCCTTCAGCCGTCAACGCAGCGTCGGCCTGATCGCGCTGGAGCTGGACGAAGGCGACGTACTGATCTCTGCCGCTATTACCGATGGCGAGCGTGAAGTCATGCTGTTCTCCGACGGCGGCAAGGTGACTCGCTTCAAGGAAACCGACGTTCGCGCCATGGGCCGTACCGCTCGCGGTGTCCGCGGTATGCGTCTGCCGGAAGGCCAGAAGCTGATTTCCATGCTGATCCCGGAAGAAGGCAGCCAGATCCTCACCGCTTCGGCGCGTGGTTTCGGCAAGCGCACCGCGATCACCGAGTTCCCTGAGTACAAGCGTGGCGGTCAGGGCGTTATCGCCATGGTCAGCAACGAGCGTAACGGCCGTCTGGTCGGCGCAGTCCAGGTGCTCGACGGCGAGGAAATCATGCTGATTTCCGACCAGGGTACGTTGGTTCGTACCCGTGTCGACGAAGTCTCCAGCCTGGGTCGTAACACCCAGGGCGTAACCTTGATCAAGCTGGCCAGCGATGAAACGCTGGTGGGCCTGGAGCGGGTTCAAGAGCCGTCGGAAGTCGAAGGCGAAGAGCTGGAAGGCGAAGGGCTTGAAGGTGAAGAGGGTGCAGTGTTCGACGGTGAAGTCGTGATCGACGACGTTGCCGAAGACCAGCAACTCGACGCCGCCGCTGACGAAGAGCCGCAAGAGTAAGCGGGCAAGCAGGGGGCGGATGAAGATTCGCCCCCTTGTTGTTTGTCCCTTGAGAATATTTCGACACCCACGAAGATCCGGTGTGGGAGCTTTTGTGGCGAGGGGGCTTGCCCCCGTTGGGGTGCGAAGCGCCCCTGAAATCAGTCAGCGCGATCTTGCATTAGAAATGCGCTGACCGGTTTACGATTGCTTCGCAATCGAACGGGGGCAAGCCCCCTCGCCACACAAGCCCGCTCCCACGTGAGTTTCGTGGCGATTGATGTTGTGATTTATTGCGTGATACCACCAAATCAGAGCGAGATTGGATGTGAGCAAGAGAGCCTATAACTTCTGTGCCGGTCCTGCGGCGCTTCCCGAAGCTGTCCTGAAACGCGCCCAGGGTGAACTCCTTGATTGGCACGGCAAGGGCCTGTCGGTCATGGAAATGAGCCATCGCAGCGATGAGTTCGTGTCCATTGCCACCAAGGCCGAGCAGGATCTGCGTGATCTGCTGAATATCCCCTCGAACTATAAAGTGCTGTTTCTGCAAGGTGGCGCGAGCCAGCAATTTGCTCAGATTCCTCTGAACCTGTTGCCGGAAAGCGGCACCGCCGACTATATCGACACCGGTATCTGGTCGCAGAAAGCTATCGAAGAAGCCTCGCGCTACGGCCACGTCAACGTTGCCG
This sequence comes from Pseudomonas sp. NPDC089918, assembly GCF_050280605.1. Taxonomy (NCBI): domain Bacteria; kingdom Pseudomonadati; phylum Pseudomonadota; class Gammaproteobacteria; order Pseudomonadales; family Pseudomonadaceae; genus Pseudomonas; species Pseudomonas sp. NPDC089918. The sequence goes on from NZ_JBNNVP010000027.1 coordinate 87,773, forward strand.
CCACCGCCAAGCCTTACGACTATTTCGCTATCCCCGGTCAGAACGAATGGAGCCTGTCCAAAGATGCGGCCTACGTTCACTACGCACCGAACGAAACCATTGGCGGCCTGGAATTCCAATGGATTCCGGAAACCGGCGATGTGCCGCTGGTCGCCGACATGTCCTCGGACATTCTTTCGCGTCCGGTGGATGTTTCGCGCTTCGGCATGATCTACGCCGGCGCCCAGAAAAACATCGGCCCGAGCGGCGTTGTCGTGAACATCGTTCGCGAAGACCTGCTGGGTCACGCCCGTTCCATTTGCCCGACCATGCTCAACTACAAGGTCGCGGCCGATAACGGCTCGATGTACAACACCCCGCCAACCCTGGCCTGGTACTTGTCCGGTCTGGTGTTCGAGTGGCTGAAAGAGCAGGGTGGTGTCGAAGCCATCGGCAAACTCAACGAAGTGAAGCAGCGCACGCTGTACGACTTCATCGACGCCAGCGGCATGTACAGCAACCCGATCAACAAGTCGGACCGCTCGTGGATGAACGTGCCGTTCCGTCTGGCCGACGATCGTCTCGACAAGCCGTTCCTGGCTGGTGCCGACGAACGCGGTCTGCTGAACCTCAAAGGCCACCGTTCCGTGGGTGGCATGCGTGCCTCCATCTATAACGCCGTCGATATCGTTGCGGTCAACGCACTGGTTTCGTACATGGCAGAGTTCGAGAAGGAACACGGCTAATGTCTGAGCAAGAACTCAAGGCACTGCGCCTGCGCATTGATGCTCTGGACGAAAAAGTCCTGGAGCTGATCAGTGAGCGCGCACGTTGCGCCCAGGAAGTTGCGCGAGTAAAGATGGCCTCGCTGGCCGAAGGCGAAGTGCCGGTGTTCTATCGTCCTGAGCGTGAAGCCCAGGTGCTCAAGCGTGTAATGGAGCGTAACCAGGGGCCGCTGGGCAACGAAGAGATGGCGCGGCTGTTCCGCGAAATCATGTCCTCGTGCCTGGCCCTCGAGCAGCCGCTGAAAGTGGCTTACCTCGGCCCTGAAGGCACCTTCACCCAAGCTGCAGCCATGAAGCACTTCGGCCACGCAGTGATCAGCAAGCCGATGGCGGCGATTGACGAAGTGTTCCGTGAAGTCGCGGCCGGTGCGGTGAACTTTGGCGTGGTCCCGGTGGAAAACTCCACCGAGGGCGCGGTCAACCACACCCTCGACAGCTTCCTCGAGCACGACATGGTGATCTGCGGCGAAGTCGAACTGCGGATTCACCATCACCTGTTGGTCGGTGAAAACACCAAGACCGACAGCATCAGCCGCATCTATTCCCACGCCCAGTCCCTGGCTCAGTGCCGCAAGTGGCTGGACGCCCATTACCCGAATGTCGAGCGCGTGGCGGTTTCGAGCAACGCCGAAGCGGCCAAGCGGGTCAAGGGTGAGTGGAACTCGGCGGCGATTGCCGGCGACATGGCCGCCGGTCTGTACGGGTTGACTCGTCTGGCCGAAAAAATCGAGGATCGTCCGGACAACTCGACACGATTCCTGATGATTGGTAGCCAGGAAGTACCGCCGACCGGCGACGACAAGACCTCGATCATCGTTTCCATGAGCAACAAACCCGGCGCGCTCCATGAGTTGCTGGTGCCGTTCCATGACAACGGCATCGACCTGACACGCATCGAGACCCGTCCGTCGCGCAGCGGTAAATGGACCTACGTGTTCTTCATCGACTTCGTCGGCCACCACCGCGACCCACTGGTCAAAGGTGTGCTGGAAAAGATCAGTCAGGAAGCAGTAGCACTCAAGGTGCTGGGTTCCTACCCGAAAGCAGTTCTCTAAGGGCGGTAGCAAATGAGTGGCAACTTCCTCGCTCTGGCACAGCCGGGCGTGCAACAACTTTCGCCTTACGTTCCGGGCAAGCCCGTGGACGAACTGGCCCGTGAGCTGAACCTCGATCCGGCCAATATCGTCAAACTGGCGAGCAACGAAAACCCGTTGGGCGCCAGTCCCAAGGCGTTGGCAGCGATTCGCGAAGCGCTGACCGAGCTGACCCGCTATCCGGACGGCAACGGTTTTGCGCTCAAGACCCTGCTGGCCGATCAGTGCCGCGTCGAGCTCAACCAGGTAACGCTGGGCAACGGTTCCAACGACATTCTGGAGCTGGTGGCGCGCGCCTATCTGGCGCCAGGCCTGAACGCAGTGTTCAGCGCCCATGCGTTTGCGGTCTATCCGATTGTCACTCAGGCCGTTGGTGCCCAGGCAAAAGTGATCCCGGCCAAAGACTGGGGCCACGATCTGTCGGCCATGCTCGCCGCGATCGATGCCGATACTCGTGTGGTGTTCATCGCCAACCCGAACAACCCGACCGGGACCTGGTTCGACGCCCAGGCGCTGGATGATTTCCTGCAGGACGTGCCGGCCCATGTGCTGGTGGTGCTGGATGAGGCCTACATCGAGTACGCCGAAGGCAGCGACTTGCCCGATGGCCTGGATTATCTGGCGGCCTACCCGAACCTGCTGGTCTCGCGCACCTTCTCCAAAGCCTATGGCCTGGCGTCGCTGCGGGTCGGTTACGGCTTGTCCTCGGCCATCGTCGCCGATGTGCTGAACCGTGTGCGTCAGCCGTTCAACGTCAATAGCCTCGCGCTGGCCGCCGCTTGTGCGGCTCTGCAAGACGTCGAGTACCTGGCCGAAAGCCGCCGCCTGAACGAGTCCGGCATGCAGCAGCTGCAAGCGGGTTTCCGCGAGCTGGGGTTGAGCTGGATTCCATCCAAAGGCAACTTCATCTGTGTCGATCTGGGTCGCGTTGCGGCACCAGTGTTCGAGGGGTTGCTGCGTGAAGGTGTGATCGTGCGTCCGGTGGCCAACTACGGCATGCCGAACCACCTGCGTATCACCATCGGTTTGCCGGCAGAAAACAGCCGCTTCCTCGAGGCGCTGACCAAGGTTATGGCTCGTGGTTGATGTCACTGCGCTGCAATCTGCGCAACCTATGATCGGTCGCCTGGTGGTGGTTGGTCTGGGCTTGATCGGCGGTTCGTTTGCCAAAGGCCTGCGTGAAAGCGGTCTGTGTCGCGAAGTGGTCGGGGTCGATCTCGACCCGCAGTCGCGCAAGCTGGCGGTCGAGTTAGGCGTGGTGGATCGCTGCGAAGAAGACCTGGCGGCGGCTTGCCAGGGCGCTGATGTGATTCAGCTGGCGGTGCCGATCCTGGCCATGGAGAAACTGCTCGCGCTGTTGGCGGGCATGGACCTGGGGCAAGCGATTCTGACCGACGTCGGCAGCGCCAAGGGCAATGTGGTGCGCGCGGCGACCGAGGCGTTTGGCGGCATGCCGACGCGCTTCGTGCCGGGGCATCCGATTGCCGGTTCCGAGCAGAGCGGGGTGGAAGCCTCCAATGCCGAACTGTTCCGTCGTCATAAAGTGATTCTGACGCCGCTGGATCAGACCGATCCGGCCGCGCTGGCAGTGGTTGACCGGTTGTGGCGCGAATTGGGCGCCGACGTCGAGCACATGCAGGTCGAGCGTCATGACGAAGTGCTGGCGGCGACCAGCCATCTGCCGCACTTGCTGGCGTTCGGTTTGGTCGATTCGTTGGCCAAACGCAATGAAAATCTTGAGATCTTCCGTTACGCTGCGGGCGGTTTCCGCGATTTCACAAGAATCGCCGGTAGCGACCCGGTCATGTGGCACGACATCTTCCTCGCCAACCGCGAAGCTGTCCTGCGCACACTCGATACATTTCGCAGCGACCTCGACGCCTTGCGCGACGCGGTCGATGCAGGGGATGGGCACCAATTGTTGGGCGTGTTCACGCGCGCCCGGGTTGCCCGCGAGCATTTCAGTAAAATCCTGGCCCGCCGGGCCTATGTGGACGCTATGAATTCCAACGATCTGATTTTCCTGGCACAACCTGGTGGCCGCCTGACTGGGCGGATTCGTGTACCGGGCGACAAATCGATTTCCCACCGCTCGATCATGCTCGGTTCCCTGGCCGAAGGCGTCACCGAAGTGGAAGGTTTCCTTGAGGGTGAAGACGCTCTGGCAACCTTGCAGGCTTTCCGCGACATGGGTGTCGTCATCGAAGGTCCGCACCACGGTCGTGTGACCATCCATGGCGTCGGCCTGCATGGCCTCAAGCCTGCGCCGGGCCCGATCTATCTGGGCAACTCCGGTACGTCGATGCGTCTGCTGTCTGGCCTTTTGGCTGCGCAGAACTTCGATAGCACCCTGACCGGCGATGCTTCGCTGTCCAAGCGTCCGATGAACCGCGTGGCCAATCCGCTGCGTGAAATGGGTGCCGTGATCGAGACCGCTGCTGAAGGTCGTCCACCGATGACCATCCGTGGCGGCAACAAGCTCAAGGGCCTGACTTACACCATGCCGATGGCCAGCGCCCAGGTTAAATCCTGTCTGTTGCTGGCGGGTCTGTATGCCGAAGGCAAGACCACCGTCACCGAGCCGGCACCGACTCGCGATCACACCGAGCGCATGCTGCGCGGTTTCGGCTACCCGGTGACCGTCAATGGCGCCACCGCTTCGGTCGAGTCCGGCCACAAGCTGACCGCGACCCACATTGAAGTGCCGGGCGACATCTCGTCGTCGGCGTTCTTCCTTGTAGCCGCGTCGATTGCCGAAGGTTCGGAGCTGGTGCTCGAGCACGTCGGCATCAACCCGACCCGTACCGGCGTGATCGACATCCTGCGCCTGATGGGGGCGGACATCACCCTGGAAAACCAGCGTGAAGTCGGCGGCGAGCCGGTAGCGGATCTGCGCGTACGGGCAGCTAAACTCAAAGGTATCGAGATCCCCGAGGCGCTGGTTCCACTGGCCATCGACGAGTTTCCGGTGCTGTTCGTGGCCGCTGCCTGTGCCGAAGGGCGCACCGTGCTGCGCGGCGCCGAAGAGCTGCGCGTGAAGGAGTCGGACCGGATCCAGGTCATGGCGGATGGTTTGCTGGCACTGGGCGTCAAATGCGAGCCGACCCCGGACGGCATCATCATCGACGGCGGCCAGATCGGCGGCGGCGAAGTGCATGGTCACGGCGATCACCGGATTGCCATGGCGTTCAGCGTGGCTTCGTTGCGCGCCACTGCACCGATCCGCATCCATGATTGCGCCAACGTCGCGACCTCGTTTCCGAACTTCCTCGCGCTGTGCGCGCAGGTCGGTATCCGTGTTGCGCAAGAGGCTCAGTCGTGAAAAACATTGCACCGGTCATCACCATTGATGGGCCAAGCGGCTCTGGCAAGGGCACGGTCGCCGGCATGCTGGCCAAGCGCCTGGGCTGGAACCTGCTGGATTCCGGTGCGCTGTATCGATTGCTGGCGTTCGCGGCGCATAACCATGGCGTCGACCTGACGAATGAGGAATTGCTCAAAAAGCTCGCCGCTCATCTGGATGTGCAATTCATCGCGGCGACCGACGGTCAGCTGCAGCGCATTATTCTGGAAGGCGACGAAGTCAGCGATGTCATCCGTACCGAAAGTATCGGCTCGGGTGCCTCGCAGGTCGCTGCGCTGCCCGCTGTTCGTGAAGCGCTGCTGCAGCGCCAGCGGGCCTTTCAGGAATCGCCGGGTCTGGTGGCCGATGGTCGCGACATGGGTACGGTGGTTTTTCCGGACGCGCCGCTGAAGATATTCCTCACTGCCAGTGCCGAGGAGCGTGCGCGCCGTCGATACTTGCAGTTGAAGGGCAAAGTCGATGGTGTTAGTCTGTCGAGTCTGCTAGATGAGATACGTGCACGCGATGAGCGTGACACCCAGCGCGCAGTAGCCCCGCTCAAGCCGGCGGCCGACGCGATACAGCTGGATTCCACGGAGTTGTCCATCGATCAGGTGCTGGAACGCATCATGAGCGAGATCGCCATTCGCGATATCGCCGGGTGACCAAGAAAGCTGCAGGGGACCAGTCATAGTCCTGCGGTGTTTCTTTCATATGAAACTAACCCACACCGTCTGGGGTGTGGAGATGGGCGTATTCTTCGCCCTTATCAACAGGAATTAAAATGAGCGAAAGCTTTGCGGAACTCTTTGAAGAAAGCCTAAAAACCCTGAACCTTCAGGCAGGCTCCATCATCACCGGTGTTATCGTTGATATCGACAACGGTGGTGTGAAACCCGGCGACGTCGAGCCGTACACCGCCACCAACGGGCGG
>NZ_JBNNVP010000028.1:0-90171 GCF_050280605.1 Pseudomonas sp. NPDC089918
CGTAAGTGCCCGAAGCCGAGCCATTGATGGTCCAACTGGTCGTGGCATCGTGATCGATGTCGGCCGAGCTGAACTGGCCGCTGACGCTGAGGGTGGTGTCTTCCTTTACCGCGCCGGCATCATTGCTGGTCGCGAAACTGAGTACCGGGGCGTCGTTGCTACCGGTAACGGTGACAGTCACCAGCTGAGTATCGAAACCGCCAAGGCCATCGCTGACCTGCACGGTGAACACTTCATTATGACTTTCGCCAGCCTTCAGCGACTGCACGGCACTGGCGACGCCATCGCTGCCATTGGCCAGGGTGTACGTCCACTGGCCGGTGCTGTCGACGGCGATCGAGCCGTAGGTTCCCGTAGCCGAGCCATTGATGGTCCAACTGGTCGTGGCATCGTGATCGATGTCGGCCGAACTGAACTGGCCGCTGACGCTGAGGGTGCTGTCTTCCTTTACCGCGCCGGCATCATTGCCGGTCGCGAAGCTGAGCACGGGTGCGTCGTTGCTGCCGGTGACGGTGACAGTCACCAGCTGGGTGTCGACACCGCCGAGGCCATCGCTGACCTGCACGCTGAACACTTCATTGTGACTCTCGCCAGCCTTCAATGACTGCACGGCACTGGCGATGCCATCGCTGCCATTGGCCAAGGTGTACGTCCACTGGCCGGTGCTGTCGACGGCGATCGAGCCGTAGGTTCCCGTAGCTGAGCCATTGATGGTCCAGCTGGTCGTGGCTGCGTGATCGATGTCGGCCGAGCTGAACTGGCCACTCACGCTGAGCGTGGTGTCTTCCTTTACCGCGCCGGCATCGTTGCCCGTCACGAAACTGAGTACCGGGGCGTCGTTAGTGCCGCTGACGGTAACGGTCACCAGCTGAGTATCGATGCCGCCGAGGCCATCGCTGACCTGCACGGTGAACACTTCATTGTGACTCTCGCCAGCCTTCAACGATTGCACGGCACCGGCGACGCCATCGGTGCCATTGGCCAGGGTGTACGTCCACTGGCCAGTGCTGTCGACGGCGATCGAACCGTAGCTGCCGGTGTTGCTACCGGCAATGCTCCAGGTGGCGGTGGCAGCGTGATCGATGTCGGCCGAACTGAACTGGCCGCTGACGTTGAGTGTGGTGTCTTCCTGCACGGCGCCGATATCGTTGCCTGTCGCGAAACTGAGCGCGGGTGCGTCATTGGTGCCAGTGAGGGTGATGGTCACAGTCTGCGTCGCCGAAGCAGCATTAGCCGCGCCACTGTTGTCGGTGGCAACCACCGTGTACGAGAAGGTGATGGTTTCACCCGCACCGAGGAAGTCGAGGTTCTGGTTGCTGCTGTAGTCCCAGCTGTTCTGATCGACCGAGAAACCGGCCACCAGTGCCGAAGCCACGCCCGCATTGAGCGTGCCGCCGCTCCAGGCGATGTTGCCGTTGGAGGTGTGCGACACAGTCACCACGTCGATGTTGTCCACATCGGCAAAACTCAGTGCACCGCTGTCGCTCAGCGTGGCGGTGCCATTACCTTCGTTCATTGCGCCGCTGCTGTCGGCGATCGTCAGCGTCGGCCGATCGTTAGTACCGGTGATAGTAATGGTGACGGTCTGCACCGCGCCGTCGCCAATCGCCACGTTATAGGTTTGGGTGACGATCTGGCCTTCGCCGAGGAACTGCAGGGCGGTGTTGTTCACCGCGAAGTTCCAACCCAGCGAACCACTGCCCGTGCCGGTGCTGTCGCTCAGTGGATTAGTGGTGAAACTGCCCAGATAGCCGGAAGCGCCCGGCGTGACGGTGACGCTGTGGGTATCGATCAGGTCGACGTCGGTGAAGGTGATGTTGCCGCTGGCTGCGTAGTCGCCGCTGTCTTCCCCGGCATCGCCGGCTTGCACGCCGCTGGTGATCTGCACCTGATCGTTGGTGCCGGTGATGGTGATCATCACATTCTGCGTGGTCGACGAGCCATGCCCATCATTGATGGTGACCACATAGGTTTCAGTAACTGTTTGCCCCTGGGCCAGGGATTGGGCTGCCGCATTATTCAGGGTGTAAGTCCAGTTAACCGTGCCGTCGGCTGCGTTGGCCGCTTCAGTTACTGATGCAAGGGTGAAATTGCCCAGCGCGGTGGCGTTGTCTCCCGCAGCCACGAAAGAAGCGGTATGCGTGTCGCTCAGGTCAACATCGCTAAAGGCAATAGTGCCTGTCGCACTCAGCGAATCGGTCGAGCTCGATGTCGTGGTCGCATCTTCGGTTACTGTGCCGGCCTGCACACCTATGCTCATCGTCACGCTGTCATTCGCACCTGCGAACTGCACCTGCGCAGTGGCCCAGCTGAGCGTGCCGTTGCCGAGACGAATCGCATAGGTAAAGGTGTCCGTCAGAGTCCCTCCACCCGCCAGCGACTGAAGTTGTGCCTTGAAAGCAGTCGACAACGTAGCGGCGTCGTAGCCGATTTTGCCATCCGAGGTAATCCAGATCTTTGCCCCGTTGAAACTGGTGTCAGTACTTGTCGCCTCAATTCTGCCCGTGTCCTGGATCAGGAGGTCGGCCGGCGCATAAATCTTGGTGGCGGTAGAAAGACTGGTCGCGTCATCGAGTGACCACAGTGTCTTTGCGCTGCCGCCGAGGTCATTGGACATGACGTCCAGGTACACGACGCCCAGCAGGTCTTCGGTGATGGCCGCGGTGCTCGTGCCAATAACACCGGTCGTGAATATGTCGTCTTGCGCCTGCGGAGTGTTGGAAAGCGAAGTAACGGTACCGTCGCTAGTCGTTGTGGTGGTTGCCATGTCTTTCTCCCGGAAATGCCATTTTTTTGTTTTTAGAATCGCTAGGGACTGCTAGCAGGAAGAAGTCCCGTTCTTGCACCGCTCAGGTCGTTCAAGAGTGGTGCGAGGCGGCCGCCGGACATCGCCGGCCTGACGGGCCAGGCGCTGCCGGCAGAGGCGCGCGGGTATTGCGAAGATGGAAAAGTTCGCCGCGCTTGAGGAGCGGATCGCAGGGCAGGTCGGGCGAATGTGAGCCCGAGGCTGGGGCTGCGCTGCACATGGCACGCAATAGACTGAGAGCACCCATGTGGCAGGGACTCCTGAAATAATGGCTGGATGAGGCCGTGTTTTGAGAGAGCACCGACTCAGGGATACGGCCTTTCCTGATATCAGTTTGATGTGTGTTTAGTTGTGGGGGCAGGCTTTGTAAAGGTGTTAACCGCAGCTAACAGTACGACGTGCCAATATTCCGACAGGCGGGTATTTAGGTGTCAATATTATGTCGATTTGTTTTTGGCGAAGAGGACGGGAAAGGGGTTCGGGCACTCGACACTGGCACGGCTCGAATGAGCTGAAACCCAAGTGGGGCATGGTCTGGCTGAATTGTACCGGCCCTGAAACTCCATCAGATCTCAGTATTCAGCTGTTAAAAACGCCCGCCAGGGCATTTGCTTTGGCGGGATTTTTTACACCCGAACCACCCGACGACTTACATGGAGAGCTGTCATGACAGCCAAATGCGCAATTGCACTCTTGCCGCTTCAAGGGAACGCGACTACTGGCCGATAACCCGATCGGCCGTGTGAGTTTCGTCGCTGACGGTCGGCACGTGTGATCACGGAATTGTGCGAAATCGCTTGATAGCCTATGGCCTCCCGCTATCATCTGCGCGCCCGAAAAACGGCCGCGACGCTGAGTTCATCCGTGTAACTGCCTTTAGGTTGTTCTTCTTAAATTGCCTGGAAATCTTCGATGCTGTCGTATCACCAAAAAAGCTTCCTGATCGTCGATGATTTCTCGGATTTCCGCAGTTCCGTCAGGTCCATGCTGCGGGAGCTGGGCGTCAAGGACGTCGACACCGCCGATACCGGTGAACAGGCGCTGCGCATGTGCTCGCAGAAGTCCTACGATTTCATCCTGCAGGATTTCCACCTGGGCGACGGCAAGAAGAACGGTCAGCAGGTACTCGAAGACCTGATGATCGAGAAACTGATCAGCCATGAAAGCGTGTTTGTCATGGTCACTGCCGAAACCAGCCAGGCCATGGTGCTCAGCGCACTGGAGCATGAGCCCGACGCTTACCTGACCAAGCCGTTCAACCGTTCCGGCCTGGCCCAGCGCCTGGAACGGCTGGAGCAGCGCAAAACGTTGCTCAAACCGATCCTGCAAGCCCTTGACCGGGGCAAACCGGTTGAAGTGCTCAATGCCTGCATTGCCCTGTGCAAACAGGACATTCGGTATTCGCCGCTGTGCCTGCGTTACCGCGCCGATGCGTTGCGCGATTTGAACCAGAACGAAGCGCTGGAACGCCTCTATGACGGCATCATTGCCGATCGACCATTGCCATGGGCATTTGCCGGGTTGGGCCAGTTGCTGTTCAAGCGCGGCCAGGTCAGCCAGGCCAAAGGCATTTATGAAAAAGCCCTGAAAGTTTTTCCGATGATGCCGGCCCTCTACGACGGCATGGCCGATGTGCTGGTCGCCGAAGGCGACACCAAGGGGGCGCAGAGAGTCCTGGAAGAGGCTATTCGCCTGTCGCCGCTGGCGGTGCGCCGACAAGCATTGCTGGGCAAGCTGGCGATGGCCAACGAAGATTTCGACACCGCCTCCAAAGCCTATCGCCAGGCCGTGGCCCAAGGGGCGCAGTCACGTTTCAAGGATGCGGAAAGCAACCTCGGCCTGGCCCATGCCCTGATTAGCAAAGGCAGCGAAAAGGGCCTGGATACCCGGACCCGTCTTGAAATCAACACAACGCTGAGTGCGGTGGCGAAGGAGAACCCTTCCGACCCCGGCTTGCAGATTCGTGCGCGCCTGATGAAAGCCACCAGTCTGCTGCTCAACGATGCCGAAACCGCCGAGAAGCTCACCGAGCAGGCGATGATGCGCCTCGATGGCATGGAGCAGTTCATGAGCGCCGAAGCGGCGCTGCTGGTGGCCAAGCAGCTGCAAATGTTGGGGCAGGCGAGTGCCGGCGCTTCGATGCTGAAAAACTGTGCGGAAATCTACGGCGACGATCCGACCGTGATGAAAGGCATCGCCAAACTGACCGACGACCCGACCATCCTCAACTCCGGTAACGCGGCCGCCGACCTTAACCGTCAGGGCGTGCGGGTGTACAAGACCGGCAACCTGGTGGAAGCCCGGGATGTATTCCGCAAAGCCCTGGCGTTGCAACCGAAGAACATCAGTATTGCCCTGAACATGGCGCAGTCGCTGTTGCATGGCACTGACACCAGCGTGCCGTCGGCCGAACTGGAAGAATGCCGGGCCTGCCTGAAAACCGTCGGCCTGATGCCCGATACCGACGCGCGTTATCCGCGCTACCAGAAACTGAAAATCAAGGCGTTCGGCGAATGATCGACAGCGAACCGTCACTCGACTTTTCCACGGTGATTGCCTCCACCGTGCATGACATGAAGAACTCCCTGGCCATGCTGATGCAGGCGCACAGCCAATGGCTGGCGCGCTTGCCCGATCCCGAGCAACACACCCCGGAGCAGGGCGTGATCGACTTCGAGTTCGCCCACCTCAATGGCATGCTGGTGCAATTGCTGGGGCTGTACAAACTCGGCGTCAACCAGATGCCGTTGCAGCCGGCCTACCATGAGCTGGATGATTTCATTGAGGCGCAACTGGCGGCTCACCAGGAAGTGTTCGCCAGCCGCGGCATTATCGCGAGCTATGAAGTGGACCCGTTGAGCCCGCTGGGTTTCTTCGATCGGGAACTGATTGCCTCGGTACTCGCCAACTGCATCAACAATGCCATTCGTTACACCCGCCATGCCTTGTTGATCAGCGTCAGCGATGAGGCCGGGCAACTGGTGCTGACCATCAATGACGATGGTGAGGGTTATCCGCCCGAGATGATCGAGCGTCAGGCCGATTACGTGCAGGGCATCAACCACAGCAGTGGCAGCACCGGCCTGGGCCTGTACTTTGCCGGACGGATTGCCGCCTTGCATCAGCGCAACGGCGTGGGCGGACGCACCGAAATCAGCAATGGCGGCCCCTTGGGCGGCGGCGTGTTCAGCCTGTATCTCCCCTGACAGACACAATCCCCGTAGGAGCTACCGAAGGCTGCGATTTTTTGATCTTGTGTTTAAAAAGCAAAGTCAAAAGATCGCAGCCTTCGGCAGCTCCTACAGGGACCGTATTGTCAGGGCAGGAAACGGTGTTGTTCAGGCCAGGGACGGTGTTGTCAGGGCGTGATTACGGGGACCATGCTGTTCAGGCCAGGAACGCAGCCTTCGGTGGTTCCTGCACCTTTTTGTTTGACGCTGCTTGATATTCCGAACAGCCGAAGCCTATTTTGTACGGGTCGCCGTTCGCGGCTCGTACAACAACAAGGATTGCGTCATGACAACCGATGGCCATCGTTCACTCGCGCAGCGATTGACGGGCATTGATGAGATTGAATGTGTCACGCCGGACCTGAACGGCGTACCGCGCGGCAAGGTGATGACCGCCGAAGGATTTCTTGAAGGGCGGCGTTTGCAGATGGCGCGGGGCGTGCTGCTGCAATGCATCATGGGCGGTTATCCGCCAGCGCGTTTTTATGGCAGCGATGATGGCGACCTGGCGCTGGTGCCTGATCCCGCGCAGATCCACCGCTTGCCCTGGAGCCAGCAGCCTCGGGCGCTGGCCATTTGTGATGCGGACGAACTGACTGGCGAGAGCTCCCCGTTGTCGACCCGCGGTCAACTCAAGGCCGTGATCGCTCGATACGCCGCTCTTGGTCTGGCGCCGGTGGTGGCGACCGAGCTGGAGTTCTTCGTCTTTGCGCCCAACCCTGACCCGAAGCAACCCTTCCAGCCACCACTGGGCCTGGACGGTCGTCGCGAGGACGGTCATTCGGCGTTCAGCGTCAGTTCCAATAACGGCTTGCGGCCGTTCTTCAATGAAGTCTACGAATGCATGGCGGCGTTGGGCTTGCCGCGCGATACCTTCATGCACGAGATGGGTGTCAGCCAGTTCGAGATCAACCTGCTGCACGGCGATCCGCTACTGTTGGCCGACCAGACCTTGTTGTTCAAGCATCTGCTCAAGGAAGTGGCGCTCAAACATGGGCTGACCGTGGTCTGCATGGCCAAGCCGTTGGCGCACACGCCGGGCAGTTCGATGCATATTCACCAAAGCATCGTCGAGATCGGCACCGGGCGTAACGTGTTCAGCGACAAAGCCGGCGAGCCGACCGCGACCTTCCGTCATTTCATCGGTGGCCAGCAGGCCGGCATGGCGGATTTCACTGCGCTGTTTGCGCCGAACGTGAACTCCTATCAGCGTCTGTGCCATCCTTTCGCATCGCCGAACAATGCCTGCTGGTCCCACGATAATCGCGCGGCCGGATTGCGCATTCCGGCCAGTTCACCGGTCGCTCGTCGGGTCGAAAACCGCTTGCCGGGGGCCGATGCCAATCCGTATCTGGCGATCGCCGCGAGCCTGGCCGCGGGGTTATATGGCATCGAGAACAAACTGGAGCCGAGCGAGCCGATCCAGGGTGAGTTCGTTGTGCCGGATAATCTTTCGTTGCCGTGTACCTTGCATGCCGCTCTTGAACGTCTGAAACGTAGCCAATTGGCGAAGGAACTGTTCGGCAAGGAGTTCATCGAAGGCTACATCGCTTCGAAGACCATGGAGTTGACCAGCTTCTTTGATGAAATTACTCCCTGGGAACGGCGTGTTCTAGCAGCCCAGGCCTGACGACCCGTCGCCGTCGGGCTATCGTTTGTCGATAGCCCGATACTCACTGCAAGGAGCCGCTCGGAACGCCGATGCGCCAAATCTTGAAATCTTTTCGGGGGCTTTATTTCGCCTCGCTGATGATGTTGATCGGCTCGGGCCTGTTGAGTACTTACCTTGCCCTGCGCCTGGCGGCCGATAAAGTCGATAGCCTGTGGGTCGGTGCGTTGATGGCGGCCAACTATTTCGGCCTGGTGCTGGGCGGCAAGATCGGCCATCGGCTGATTGCCCGGGTCGGGCATATTCGAGCTTATTCAGCCTGCGCCGGGATCGTCGGCGCGGCAGTGCTGGGCCATGGCTTGGTGGACTGGCTGCCCGCGTGGCTGTTCCTGCGGGTGATCGTCGGCCTGGGCATGATGTGCCAGTACATGGTGATCGAAAGCTGGCTCAATGAGCAGGCAGAAGCCAATAAGCGTGGCGTGGTGTTCAGCGGCTACATGATCGCTTCGTACCTGGGGCTGGTGCTGGGTCAGCTGATTCTGGTCATGCACCCGGGCCTGGGCCTGGAACTGCTGATGCTGGTCGCACTGTGTTTCGCCCTTTGCCTGGTACCGGTGGCCCTGACGCGGCGGATTCACCCGGCGCCTTTGCACCCGGCGCCGATGGAACCACGCTTCTTCATCAAGCGCGTGCCACAGTCGTTGAGCACGGTGTTGGGGTCGGGTTTGATCGTCGGTTCATTCTACGGTCTGGCGCCGCTGTATGCCTCGCAGCAAGGGCTGTCCACCGAACAAGTCGGTCTGTTCATGGGTAGCTGCATTTTTGCAGGCCTGGTGGTGCAGTGGCCGTTGGGTTGGCTGTCGGACCGCTATGACCGGGCGCTGTTGATCCGCTGTTTCGCGTTTAGCCTGGCGCTGGCTGCGTTGCCGCTGGCGATCATGCGGCAGGTGCCGCTGGAGGTGCTGTTCATTGCCGGGTTCCTCTGCTCGTTGGTGCAGTTCTGCCTGTACCCGTTGGCGGTGGCGTTCTCCAACGACCACGTCGAGGGTGATCGTCGGGTGTCGCTGACGGCGATGCTGCTGGTGACTTATGGTGTCGGCGCGAGTATCGGACCGTTGGTAGCCGGGGTGTTGATGAAGCTGTTCGGCAGTCAGATGCTCTATGCCTTCTTCAGCTTCTTTGCGCTGGTGCTGGTGTGGCGAATTCGCCCCAAAGCGGTCACCAACCTGCATCAGGTGGACGATGCTCCGCTGCATCACGTGGCCATGCCGGACAGTATGTCGAGCTCGCCATTGGTCGCTTGCCTGGACCCGCGAGTCGATGAACAGGTAGTGCAGGATCAGATGCAGAACCCTGTCAACCCGGAGGCTGATTTCAATCCGGATGCAGAACCCGAATCAGCGCCTGAAACGGATTCGGAGCCCGAAGACCCTGACACAGGTCGCGAGCAAAGCTTTACCGAAGCAAGGCCTTGATCAAGGCATAAAAAAACGGGCAGTCACCGCAAGGGACTGCCCGTTTTTTATGGGCGTGGCGTATCAGAAGTCGTCTTTATCGAAACGCCGTGCTTCGCGCTGAAGCTGATAGACGAACCGCTCGACCTGGCGCTGCACCAGGCCGCTCATGTTGTGAAAACGCACGCCGGCGAAGGTGGTGTTGATCTTTTCTTCGAAGTGCAGGTAACGCAGTTCGACCGGTGCCGTCATGCTGCCGAAGGGCAGGGCAGCGACGAAGCGGTCGTAGACCTGGCCCAGTTGCAGGCTGGCGGTGATGTCCCCCTCGAAGCGCAATTTGCAGCCGGTGGCGGAGATGTCCAGCAGTTTGCCGCTGATGGCCGATTTGAGTTTGTCGCCACCCAGATCGACGTTGACCAGTTGCGCCAGCTTCAACGCGGCGCGGAAAGCATTGCGGCGCTGGTGATAAACCACCTCATCGGGCAGTGCGCCACGGTAGCAGCGGCCATCGCCGGAGTCGTCGATGGTCAGCGGGCCATTGCTTTCCCAGGCGATGCGTACGCCGTCGTGGAAGCCTTCGACCTTGAACGGTTCACCGGCCAGCAGAAAACGTTCGCCATCGCGCGGAATCATTTCGTCCAGGGCGATCATGTTGCTGTCACGGTCGATGTCCACCAGATAACTCTGGAAGCGCTGGCTGCGCTCATGGAACGTGATGATCAGCGGGTCATGGCTGTCTTGCAGCTGACGCAGATTGCCGGAGATTTCCAGGGGCGTAGTGAGCACCTTGGGTGGCTGCGGAGCATCTTCCGCGTTTAAGGCATTGAACACGGGGCATCAATCTCCAGACAAATATGACTACTGGCTAGCATTCTGCCAGCATGTTTCGCGTCTTGATAGAGCGTGCTCATTGAAAGGCTCAAGCCTGACTGAGCGGGCGTGGCTTTGCGAGCCTGGAGGTTGAACCGCGGGCATCATAGAGCGCTGGCGGCTCGCCGCCGGTGAGGATTTTCAGCTGGTTGGCCGTGGCGGCCTGCTGCACCAGAATCGACTGGCCATTGTTAACGTTGGCGGCCTGGCACTGGGCCAGTAGGTCGGTCAGCACGTCGCTCTGTGCCAGCAACTGATCGCCAATGCTCGAATGGCTGGCAAGTTGCTCCAGGCCTTGGCGATTGGTCGGCAGGTTGAGACTGGCGAGGATTTCACTGCGCTTGCGGCCATGCTGCTCAAGCAAAATGATCAATGCCTGTTTCTGCGCCAGAATCTCTTCGAGCAGTGGCATGTCGCGACCGTGCAGCGCGAGGGACTCGGTTTGCAGCAGCTCCAGCAAGTGTTGCGCCGGGGCAAAGTCGTCGATGATCAGTTGCAGTAAATTAGTGTCGTGCATGGCTGGCCTTGGGTTTTAAGCGTCCAAAAGCCTGGCGCGGCCGTGGCCTAGCGCTGGGCTTCGAAGTTGAGCAGTTTGCTGGCTACACGGTTGCTGTCGACTTTATAGCTGCCATCGGCAATCGCTGCTTTCAACTCGGCCACGCGGGCTTTGTCGACGGCAGGCTGATCGCGCAGCTTGTCAGTGACCTTCTGCAACTGTTGAGCCTCATTGCTGAGGTGTACCGATTCCCCGCTTTTGGTGGTACTGGCCTGCTCGGCCGGGGTATTCAGCGGGGCGGATTGGCCGGCTTCGGCGGTTTCCTTCGCGGCGCTGGTACGTGTACTGCCCGTAAGTGACGAGGAGCTGTTTAAACGACTGAAATCGATGACCATGACAAAAAACCTCTGGGTATTTGGACGCTTGCCATGTTTTCGGCTCTTGCTGTGAAAACTTTAGGCCCATTTATCAATGAGCGTGCATGCGCCAGCGTGTGTCCTGCATGCGGCACAGTTTAGGCAACAGCCCAGTGGCGCGCCATCTCTTCACAAACTACGTGGCCGCTCACATAGAAACTTCCACCTGCCCGGGCGCGGTGACTTGCGCCTTGATAACCCGCTGGGAGTTAAGGTTTTTCACGCGAATCTGTTCGCTCATGCCGCCATTGGACAGCGCTTCACCCGGCATACGTACACTGAGCGTACCACTGCGGGCGGTAATCACCACCTGATCGCCCTTGCGAATGACTTCCGCCTGTTCGAGATGCACCAAGGTAATCACCTGATCAGCGACCATTGGTCGGGTCAGTTTTTGTCCGATCGCTTGATCGACGGAAGTCAGAAAACCCTGATTTATCAGGCTGATATCGCGCTCTCGCAGGGTCACGTCCTGAGGCTCGATAATCCCTGTGCGCTTGAGCGGACGGGTGGTGGTCACGATGTCGCGAAACAGCCGTACTTGAGCGGGTACGAAGACTGTCCAGGGGGAGGTGCCGTCGCAGCGAACCTTGACCGTAACCCGGCCCAGAGGCCTCGCGGGGCTCTCGAGGGTGGCTGTCAATTCCTTGTCGCACATAGGCATGCGCAGGCGCGGATCGAGCTGGTTGACCTCGATTTCGTAGCGTCCTTGCGTTTGACTGGTGGCCAGATAGTCTTCTACGGTGAATTCAAGAAAGCCCTGAGTGACGCCGATAAGCATGTCAGGCAAGGTAACCGCGTCAGCAAGGGCAGGGCTGCCAGCGTTGAACAGGCAAACGGCCGACATCGCGCAGAGCAATCTGCGGCAGGCTGATGTCAGGTGTCGGAAAAATGTCGGTTCTGTGTTCATAAGAGTTAAAAAGCAAGCGCCGTGCCGTTTAGTGAAGAATGTGCGTCGCAACACACTTAGCGTTGGTGTAGGAGTCTGGGCATGGCTGGTGTAATGGATTCGGTGAACCAGCGCACGCAACTGGTGGGGCAGAATCGCCTTGAGCTGTTGTTGTTCCGTCTCGACGGCCAGCAGCTGTATGGGATCAACGTGTTCAAGGTTCGTGAGGTGCTGCAATGCCCCAAACTGACCCTGATGCCCAAGTCCAGTCCTGTCGTGTGCGGTGTGGCGAATATTCGGGGGGCGACCATTCCGATTCTGGATCTGGCGATGGCGACCGGTTCCGGAGCGCTGAAAGATCAAAGCAGTCCCTTCGTGATCATCACGGAGTACAACACCAAGACTCAGGGTTTCCTGGTTCGATCGGTAGAGCGCATCGTCAACATGAACTGGGAGGAGATTCATCCGCCACCCAAGGGCACCGGGCGCGATCATTACTTGACGGCGGTGACTCGGGTCGACAATCAGTTAGTCGAAATCATCGACGTCGAGAAGGTGCTGGCGGAAGTGTCACCGACACCGGAAGCGATTTCGGTGGGCGTGGTGGATGTCGATACTCAGCACAAGGCGTTGTCCTTGCGCGTGCTAACGGTCGACGATTCATCGGTGGCGCGCAAGCAGGTGACCCGTTGCCTGCAAACGGTCGGCGTCGAAGTGGTGGCGTTGAACGACGGTCGGCAAGCGCTGGATTACCTGCGCAAGCTGGTCGATGAGGGCAAGAAGCCGGAAGAAGAGTTCCTGATGATGATCTCCGACATCGAGATGCCGGAGATGGACGGGTACACCCTGACGGCCGAAATCCGCAGTGATCCGCGCATGCAAAAGCTGCATATCATCCTGCACACTTCGTTGTCGGGTGTGTTCAATCAGGCGATGGTCAAGAAGGTCGGTGCCGATGACTTTCTGGCCAAATTCCGTCCTGATGACCTGGCATCCCGGGTAGTCGACCGGATCAAAGCAGCAGATAACAGCTAGGGGCCTTCTGTCCCTGGCGGTCAACACGATTTAAGAGGCGGCATCTTTGTCTACGGGTAATTTGGATTTTGAACAGTTCCGGGTATTCCTGGAAAAAGCCTGTGGCATTTTGCTCGGTGAAAACAAGCAATACCTGGTCTCGAGCCGTCTCAACAAACTGATGGAACAGCAGGGCATCAAATCGCTGGGTGAGCTGGTTCAGCGCATCCAGACTCAGCCGCGCAGTGGTTTGCGCGAGATGGTGGTGGATGCCATGACCACCAACGAAACCCTGTGGTTTCGTGACACCTATCCGTTTGAAGTCTTGAAGAACAAGGTCTTGCCTGCAGCGATCAAGGCAAGCCCCGGCCAGCGCCTGCGGATCTGGTCGGCGGCGTGTTCGTCGGGTCAGGAACCGTATTCTCTGTCGATGTCCATCGATGAGTTCGAACGGGTCAACATGGGCCAGTTGAAGATGGGCGTGCAGATCGTTGCCACTGACCTGTCCGGCACCATGCTGACCAACTGCAAGACCGGCGAGTACGACAGCCTGGCCATCGGCCGCGGTCTGTCGCCCGAGCGCCTTCAGCGTTACTTCGACCCGAAAGGGCCGGGACGTTGGGCGATCAAGGCGCCGATCAAGAGTCGGGTGGAATTTCGCTCGTTCAACCTGCTGGACAGCTATGCGAGCCTGGGCAAGTTCGACATCGTGTTCTGCCGCAACGTGCTGATCTACTTCTCCGCCGAGGTGAAGAAAGACATCCTGTTGCGCATCCACAGCACGCTGAAGCCGGGCGGTTATCTGTTCCTTGGCGCGTCCGAGGCGCTGAACGGTTTGCCGGACCATTACCAGATGGTCCAGTGCAGCCCGGGGATCATTTACCAGGCGAAGTGATTCGTTGACGGCATAAAAAAACGGGAGTCCTCAGGGGGCTCCCGTTTTTTTATGCCCGTAATTATCTCTCAAAATCACCACAACCCCTGTGGGAGCGGGCTGTGGCGAGGGGGCTTGCCCCCGTTGGGCTGCGAAGCAGACCTAAAATCTCTGATGTAGCCAAAATCCTATGAGTGCTACGCACTCAAACGGGGGCAAGCCCCCTCGCCACAGTCAGCTCCCACAAGGGGGCCGTTGTTGTTCTGGCGATGGTGATAAGCGGCAGAAAAGCGGCAGGCGGCGGAAATCGGTTGCCGCTTTTCTGGCATTGCCGGCTTGCCACCGCGCGCAAAGCCCCGGTTTACGGGCTTTTTTGAATTGGCACGCCGCTTGCTATGTCCATGTTACGAAAAATCAGGTCACCCGAAGGTTTCCCGACATGAGCATCAGCTTCGATAAAGCGCTCGGTATCCATGAACAAGCCCTGGGCTTCCGCGCTCAGCGTGCCGAAGTCCTGGCCAACAACATCGCCAACGCCGACACCCCGAACTACAAGGCTCGGGATCTGGATTTCTCGAAAGTGCTCGCCGAGCAAAACGAGAAAACCAAAAACGGCAAGTTCGCCTTGAACATGACCAACAGCCGTCACATCGAAGCTGAAGGCATGGGCAATGGCGACGAGTCGCTGATGTATCGCACGCCGATGCAACCGTCGATCGACCAGAACACCGTGGACGCCCAACTGGAACAGTCGAACTACGCGGAAAACGCGGTTAACTTCCAGGCCAGCTTCACCCTGCTCAACAGTAAATTCAAAGGGCTGGTATCAGCCCTGCGTGGAGAGTAAGTCATGTCCCTTGCCAGTGTTTTCAACATTGCCGGTAGCGGCATGAGTGCCCAGACCACTCGTCTGAACACCGTCGCCTCGAACATCGCCAACGCCGAGACCGTCTCGTCGAGCATCGACCAGACCTACCGTGCCCGCCACCCGGTATTCGCCACCATGTTCCAGGGCGGCCAGAGCGGCGGCAGCGATTCGCTGTTCCAGAACCAGGACGCTGCCGGTCAAGGCGTGCAAGTGCTGGGCGTGGTCGAAGACCAGAGCAACCTTGAAGCGCGCTACGAGCCGAACCATCCGGCTGCTGATGGCAAGGGCTACGTCTATTACCCGAACGTCAATGTCGTCGAAGAAATGGCCGACATGATTTCCGCGAGCCGTTCGTTCCAGACCAACGCCGAAATGATGAATACCGCCAAAACCATGATGCAGAAGGTCCTGACCCTCGGTCAGTGATAAGGGGCGATTCGTATGAGCGTTATCAGCGATGTTCTGGCCAACTCTTCGGTCCAGACCACTACCACCAAAGACAGCCTGACCTCGGCCGCTACCGGCGGCCAGGCATTGGGCAAGGACGCGTTCCTGCAACTGTTGGTGACTCAGCTGAAAAACCAGAACCCGCTCGATCCTCAGGACAACAGCGAGTTCGTGGCCCAGCTGGCGCAGTTCAGTAGCCTTGAAGGTATCACCACGCTGAACGATACGGTCAGCGGCCTTGCCAGCAGCTACAGCTCCTCGCAAGCCTTGCAGGCTTCTTCGCTGGTGGGGCGCTCCGTCATTGCGCAGACCGACAAAACCATGGTCGACACCTCCAAGAGCCTTAACGGTACCGTCGTGGTGCCAACCTCGGTTGCCGCTGCCACCGTCAAGATCACCAACTCGGAAGGCAAGACCATCCGTACGCTCGAGTTGGGCAGTCAAAGTGCCGGTAACGCCAGTTTTATCTGGGACGGCAAGGACGATGCTGGCGCGGTGGCACCGGCGGGTACTTACACCTTCGGCGCAACGGCCACCATCGACAGCAAGGCGACATCGCTGATTACTTATCTGCCAGCGACCGTTAACAGCGTGACCATCAGCCAGACCGGCGGTGAGTTGATGCTGAACCTGGCAGGCATGGGCAGCGTTGCCCTGTCCAAAGTACAAACCATTGGTATATAGAGCCGACTAACACGGCACAAGGAGTGGAATATGTCTTTCAATATCGGCCTTAGCGGTCTCTATGCAGCCAACAAACAACTGGACGTGACCGGCAACAACATCGCCAACGTCGCGACCACCGGTTTCAAATCCTCCCGTGCAGAATTCGAAGACGTGTACTCGGCCACTCGCCTGGGTACCGGCAGCAAGACCGTCGGCAACGGCGTGCGTCTGGCCAACGTTTCCCAGCAGTTCGGCCAGGGCGACGTGAACAACACCGGCAACGTGCTGGACATGGGCATCCAGGGCAACGGCTTCTTCATCCTCAGCGACAACGGCTCCCTGAGCTACACCCGTGCCGGTGCGTTCAAGACTGATGCTGAAAACTATGTGGTCGATAACAACGGCAACCGTTTGCAGGGTTATGGCGTTGATGCCAACGGCAAGATCATCAACGGTGTGTTGACTGACTTGAAGATTGATACGTCGAGCCTCAAGCCAAACCCGACCACCAAGGTCGATCAGACGATGAACCTGAATTCGGCGGAAACATTACCGACCGTGGCCACGTTCAGCCCGACCGATACCAACAGCTATAACAAGACCATTTCCACCAAGGTCTACGATAGCCAGGGTAACGAGCACACCATGGATCAGTACTACGTGAAAACGGGTACCAACGCCTGGCGTGTCCACACCTACATGGATGGTCGTTCCCCGGCCAACCCCGCTACCACGCCACCAGTGGCGATTACTGCCGACATCACTTTCAACTCCGATGGCAGCATCAATACGCTGACGGCGGGTGCTGGCTGGACCCAGACTGGCAACACGTTGACCATGACCGGTTGGGTGCCAGGTACCATTACCAACGCCGCAACGACTCCTGTGACCTGGGGCCCGAACGGTTCTGTCGCTGCCACTGGCGGTATCGCGTTCAACATGGCGCTGACCACTTCTTACAACTCGCCAACCGCTCGTACCGCCCAGTTCCAGGATGGTTACGCCACCGGCCAGATCTCCAGCCTGACGATCGACGCCACCGGCGTCATGACCGCCAACTTCAGCAACCAGCAAACCAAGGCGATCGGCCAGGTTGCAGTCGCCAGCTTCGCTAACGAGCAAGGCTTGCAACCGATCGGTGGTACCCGCTGGAAAGAAACCTTCGCCTCGGGCGTGGCGGGTGTCGATGCGCCGACAACCGGCACTCTGGGTTCGGTCGTGTCCAACTCCCTGGAAGAGTCCAACGTCAACCTGACCAACGAATTGGTCGAGCTGATCAAAGCCCAGAGCAACTACCAGGCAAACGCCAAGACCATCTCCACCCAGAGCACCATCATGCAGACCATCATTCAGATGACCTGATGTTGGTTTGCGAATAGCGCTTCACAAAGAGCCCCTCGCAAGAGGGGCTTTTTTGTGGGTGGTAGATACAGATCGCAGCCTCGCTTCGCTCGACAGCTCCTACATTGACATGCGATCCCTGTAGGAGTTGTCGAGCGAAGCGAGGCTGCGATCTTTTGACTTAAAGCAGGCAAAAGAAAACCCCCGACAAGCCAGAGGCTCATCGGGGGTTATCGAGGTAAGCGCCTTTCAGCGCTCACCGGCTCAGCTTATTGGCAAGCTTCGCAATCCGGCTCGTCGATGGCGCACGCCTTCGGCACTGGAGCAGGGCCGGCAGGAGCTGCCAGGACCGAGTCGTCACCGTGGTTGCCGCCGCTGGAAACAGCGTTCAGCTTACCGGTGTTGATGGTCGACTTCTCGGTGCTGGTCGCGGCCAGGGCGCGGAGGTAGTAGGTGGTTTTCAGACCACGGTACCAGGCCATGCGGTAGGTCACGTCCAGCTTCTTGCCCGAAGCGCCGGCGATGTACAGGTTCAGCGATTGGGCCTGATCGATCCACTTCTGACGACGGCTTGCCGCGTCGACGATCCACTTGGTGTCCACTTCGAACGCAGTTGCATAAAGCTCTTTGAGTTCTTGCGGGATGCGCTCGATCTGCTGCACCGAACCGTCGTAGTACTTCAGGTCGTTGATCATGACCGAGTCCCACAGACCGCGAGCCTTCAGGTCGCGAACCAGGTACGGGTTGATCACGGTGAATTCGCCCGACAGGTTCGATTTCACGTAGAGGTTCTGGTAAGTCGGTTCGATCGACTGCGACACGCCAGTGATGTTGGCGATGGTCGCGGTCGGTGCGATGGCCATGATGTTGGAGTTACGAATGCCTTTCTGCACACGGGCGCGAACCGGTGCCCAGTCCAGGGATTCGTTCAGGTCAACGTCGATGTACTTCTGGCCACGTTGCTCGATCAGGATCTGTTGCGAATCCAGCGGCAGGATGCCTTTGGACCACAGCGAACCCTGGAACGTCTCGTAAGCGCCGCGCTCGTCGGCCAGGTCGCAGGACGCCTGGATCGCGTAGTAGCTGACCGCTTCCATCGACTTGTCGGCGAACTCGACGGCAGCGTCGGAACCGTAAGGGATGTGCTGCAGGTACAAAGCGTCCTGGAAGCCCATGATGCCCAGACCGACCGGACGGTGCTTGAAGTTGGAGTTCTTCGCTTGTGGCACCGAGTAGTAGTTGATGTCGATAACGTTATCGAGCATGCGAACGGCGGTGTTCACGGTGCGTTCCAGCTTGGCGGTGTCCAGCTTGCCGTTGGTGATGTGGTTCGGCAGGTTGATCGAGCCCAGGTTGCAAACGGCGATCTCGTCCTTGTTGGTGTTCAAGGTGATCTCGGTGCACAGGTTCGAGCTGTGAACCACGCCCACGTGCTGCTGCGGGCTGCGCAGGTTGCACGGGTCTTTGAAGGTCAGCCATGGGTGGCCGGTTTCAAACAGCATGGACAGCATTTTGCGCCACAGGTCTTTGGCCTGAATGGTCTTGAACAGCTTGATCTTGCCCGGGTACTGGGACAGGGCTTCGTAGTACTCGTAACGCTCTTCGAAAGCCTTGCCGGTCAGGTCGTGCAGATCCGGCACTTCGGATGGCGAGAACAGGGTCCACGGGCCGTCATCGAAGACACGCTTCATGAACAGGTCAGGGATCCAGTTGGCAGTGTTCATGTCGTGGGTACGACGACGGTCATCACCGGTGTTCTTACGGAGTTCGATGAACTCCTCGATGTCCATGTGCCAGGTTTCCAGGTAGGCACACACAGCGCCTTTGCGCTTGCCACCCTGGTTAACGGCGACGGCGGTGTCGTTCACTACTTTCAGGAACGGTACAACGCCCTGGGATTTGCCGTTGGTGCCCTTGATGTACGAGCCCAGCGCACGAACCGGCGTCCAGTCATTACCCAGGCCGCCAGCGAATTTCGACAGCATGGCGTTGTCGTGGATCGCGTGGTAGATGCCCGACAGGTCATCCGGCACGGTGGTCAGGTAGCAGCTCGACAGCTGTGGACGCAGGGTGCCGGCGTTGAACAGGGTCGGGGTCGACGACATGTAGTCGAAGGACGACAACAGGTTGTAGAACTCGATCGCACGGTCTTCTTTGTTCTTTTCTTCGATTGCCAGGCCCATGGCCACGCGCATGAAGAAAATCTGCGGCAGTTCGAAACGCACGCCATCCTTGTGGATGAAGTAACGGTCGTACAGGGTTTGCAGGCCCAGGTACGTGAACTGCTGATCGCGCTCGTGGTTGATTGCCTTGCCGAGTTTTTCCAGGTCGAAGGACGCCAGAACCGGGTTCAGCAATTCGAATTCGATACCTTTGGCGATGTACGCCGGCAGTGCCTTGGCGTACAGATCGACCATTTCGTGGTGAGTCGCGCTCTCGGCGACGCCCAGGAAGTTCAGGCCTTCGGCACGCAGGGTGTCCATCAGCAGGCGGGCGGTCACGAACGAGTAGTTCGGCTCACGCTCGACCAGCGTACGGGCGGTCATCACCAGAGCAGTGTTGACGTCGGTCAGGGCCACGCCGTCGTACAGGTTCTTCAGGGTTTCGCGCTGGATCAGGTCGCCGTCGACTTCTTCCAGACCTTCGCACGCTTCAGTGACGATGGTGTTCAGACGACCCATGTCCAGAGGTGCAAGACTGCCATCGGCGCGGGTGATGCGGATCGACGGGTGAGCCTGTACCGCGTCCTCGGCAGGGGCGCGTACAGCGCGTTCCTTGGAACGGGCGTCGCGGTAGATCACGTAGTCGCGGGCAACTTTCTGCTCGCCGGCACGCATCAGGGCCAGTTCGACCTGGTCCTGGATTTCTTCGATGTGGATGGTGCCGCCCGATGGCATTCGACGCTTGAAGGTGGCGGTGACTTGTTCGGTCAGGCGGGCAACGGTGTCGTGGATGCGCGACGAAGCGGCAGCGGTGCCGCCTTCAACTGCAAGAAACGCTTTGGTGATGGCGACGGTGATTTTGTCATCGGTGTAAGGAACGACAGTCCCGTTTCGCTTGATCACGCGCAGTTGGCCAGGCGCGGTGGCGGACAGATCCGAATTCGAATCGGCGGCCTGCGGCAAGGTGCCCTGCGGGTTCTCGCGAGTTGTGTCGGTTTGCATGGGGGGTTGTCTCCACATTCTCTATGTTTGTTTGGGCACCATCACGGTGCCCACCGTTCTGTCCTGAAGCACTACAACCGACGTGGCGTCGGGCATAACAACTTCGGGACAGTAGGAAAAGGCTAATGATGCCGCTTCCTTGCCGAAGTCTTTGGCCGCGAGCCAGGGCTCGAAACCGGATTCCTTTCTGGGGTGCCAGTTTTGACTGCAACACCCGTACCGTTCTGGCTGTTCTGGCCTGAAAAAACGGTGCCATCCGCGCATGCGGTTTGGGCTTGTAAAATCGTGCTTGGTTCAACCATAAACAGGCAATAAAGCGCTTGAGTTTCTGGTCTGAAATGTGGTTGGGCTTTTAAGCTAAAACCCTACATGTAGGGTTTTTTTAGCGCCGAGGTACAAGATAATGCGTTTTTGAGGGTGTTGCAACGTACTACCTGTGGATAAACCTGTGCGTAAATTGTGTGTGAAAGGTGGAACGAGCGTGTAGGCCGCGACCTAGCTGGAGCGGACCGTTTTTCACTGATTTTCAGCGATTGAAATCAGTCATTCGGATTTTTAAGGGCGCGAACCCTATCACAAAAAACCGCTGGGTCCGAACGCATTTACCCGCTTGTGTTCCAGACGTGCGCCGTTTATACAATCGGCCAATGCAGATGCATTCTTATCCTCCCCAATCATTACAAAAAGACGGGCGGATCCTTCCTTTTAAAGTGATGTTGGCAAGCAGAGGTCACCGTGGAGCAAGAAGTCTGGCAGGTATTGATTGTCGAGGACGACCAGCGTCTGGCCGAACTGACCCGCGACTACCTTGAAGCCAATGGCCTGCGCGTCTCGATTGAGGGCAACGGCGCCCTTGCCGCGGCACGCATCATCAAGGAGAAACCGGACCTGGTAATCCTCGACCTGATGCTCCCTGGTGAAGACGGCTTGAGCATTTGCCGCAAGGTTCGCGACAAGTATGACGGCCCGATCCTGATGCTCACCGCACGCACCGATGACACCGATCAGATCCTCGGCCTCGACCTCGGCGCTGATGACTACGTCTGCAAACCGGTTCGCCCACGCCTGCTGCTGGCGCGCATCCAGGCCTTGTTGCGGCGTAGCGAAGCGCCTGAAGCAGCCCCGGAAAAACAGCGGCGTCTGCAGTTCGGCCCGTTGGTGGTGGACAACGCGTTGCGCGAGGCCTGGCTGCATGACAAAGGCATCGAGTTGACCAGCGCCGAGTTCGATTTGCTCTGGCTACTGGTGGCCAACGCCGGGCGTATTCTGTCTCGCGAAGAAATATTCACCGCGCTGCGCGGTATCGGTTATGACGGCCAGGACCGTTCCATCGACGTGCGCATCTCACGCATCCGCCCGAAGATCGGCGATGACCCGGAGCATCCGCGGCTGATCAAAACCATCCGCAGCAAAGGCTATCTGTTCGTTCCCGAAGCCTGCGCAGACTTGTCGCTGTGAACTCGATCTTCCTGCGCATTTATGGCGGTATGTGCGCGGCGCTGATTCTGGTGGCCGTGCTCGGCGTGCTGGCCTTACACCTGCTTAACCAGGTGCGCAGCGAGCAATACCGCGAGCGTCTGGCCCACGGCACGTTCTCGTTGATGGCCGACAACCTGCAACCGATGAACGAAACCGAGCGTCACCGGGCCTTGCTGGTGTGGGAGCGCTTGCTCGGGATTCCGTTGGCGCTGAAGACATTCCCCCAGACCGACCTCGACCTGACCCAGCGCACCCGCGTGCTGCGCGGTCAGGCACTGGTGGAGCAGACCGGCCCGCACGCGGCAAAGGTTTACCGCTTGGTCAGCGACAAGGAACAACTGGTGCTCACCGGGGAAGTCCAGCAGATCAGCGAGCAACTGGCGCGAGCGACCATTTACCTGTTGGCCGATGAACTGGTGCGCTACCCGGTGGCCGAGCAGCCCAAGCGTCTGGCGCAGTTAAAGGAAGAGAAGGGTTTCGGCTTTGATCTGCGGCTGGTCACGATCGATCAGGCCGACATGGACGAAGATCAGAGCCGCCGCGTATCCGAAGGCGACACGGTGATGGCGCTGGGCAAGGGCGGCGATTCCATTCGGGTGTTTGCCGGCATGGTCGGTACGCCGTGGGTACTGGAAATCGGACCGCTGTATCAAATGAATCCTTACCCGCCCGAGTGGCTGGTGCTGATTGCGGCCCTTGGCCTGAGCCTTATCGGTTTGATCGTCTATCTGTTGGTGCGTCAACTGGAGCGCCGTTTGCGCGGGCTGGAAGCCGCTGCCACGCGCATCGCCAAGGGCAGCCTGGAAACCCGCGTGCCGGCACGCGGCGCGGACTCGGTGGGGCGTCTGGCTTCGGCGTTCAACGGCATGGCCGAGCACTTGCAGCAATTGTTGGCGATTCAGCGAGAACTGGTGCGCGCCGTGTCCCATGAACTGCGCACGCCGGTGGCGCGTTTGCGTTTTGGCCTGGAGATGATCGGCTCGGCCACCACGCCTGAGGCGCTGGAAAAATACCGCGAAGGGATGGACCACGACATCGAGGACCTCGATCGGCTGGTCGACGAGATGCTCACCTATGCGCGGCTGGAGCAGGGTTCGCCGGCGCTGAATTTTCAGCGGATCGATCTGGATGCGTTGGTCAATCAGGTGATCGAAGAACTGGCGCCGTTGCGCGCCGAGGTCACGGTGCAGCGCGGTTTGTGCCTGTCGGCCGCTGATTGCGACGACGCCTGGGTCGAGGCCGAGCCACGCTACCTGCACCGGGCGTTGCAGAACCTGGTGAGCAATGCCATGCGCCACGCCCACTCACGGGTGACCGTCAGTTATCAGGTTGGGCAGCAGCGCTGTCGGGTGGATGTCGAGGATGACGGGCCGGGCGTGCCGGAAACGGCGTGGGAGAAAATCTTCACCCCGTTCCTGCGCCTCGATGACAGCCGCACTCGCGCTTCGGGCGGGCATGGGTTGGGGTTATCGATTGTGCGGCGAATCATCCATTGGCATGACGGGCGAGCATTGATCGGCAAAAGCAAAAGCCTGGGCGGGGCCTGTTTCAGTTTGAGCTGGCCGAGGAATCAGGAGCGGCGGTGAGATTGTAAGTGTATTTGAGGGCCTCATCGCGAGCCTGCTCGCTCCCACATTGGATCGCCTGTGAACACACAATTTTGTGAACAACAGAGATCAACTGTGGGAGCGAGCCCGCTCGCGATGAGGCCAGAATGACCGCTACACATCCTCAGGCCTTGATACTGACCAGACTCAACAACTGCCCATCCATCACCGCAAACTGCGCATCCAGCTCAGTGCCGTGACGCCATTCACTGGACAGGTCAGTCAGCAACCGCAACCGCACTTCGCCGCCCGCGCTCCACTCCAGCACTTCGGCGTGTTCGAAATAGAAGCGCTTCTGCACAATAGGGTAGAGCGCCTTGAACAGGCTCTCCTTCACCGAAAACGTCAGCGTCACCAGCATTGCCAATTGATCGCCAGCCCCGGCAGCCATGCGCTGCAACTCAGGCTCCGTGAGGATTTCCCCGGCCAGGCGTTCGGCGCGCTCGGCATCGAGCAGGTTTTCCAGGTCCATCCCCAATCCGCGCCAGTGCGCCTTGTTCGCGACTATTGCTGCGGCCCGGCCAGTGCTGTGGGTGATCGAGCCGGTGATGTGCGCCGGCCATACCGGTGCGCGGTCTTCGCCGATGGCGGGAATGAAGCTCAGCCCTTCCAGTTGTTGCAACGCCGCCCGAGCGCAGACTCGCCCGGCGAGAAACTCGGCCTGGCGCTTGGCGACCGAACGCTGGATGCTCGCAGGCGGATCGATGGCGCTGCGCTGGAAATCATCACTGGCCAGTTGCCTGGTATCGAAGTGGGTACCCAACAGGACCGTATCGGGCAGCACAAACGGCAGCGGCCAATGGGCGTCGAGTGGGGTGCAGCAGACGGGTAGGGCGGGGACGGGATTCATGACGGGCATTTTGCCGGGTTGCCTTGAGGCTGGGTAGTAGCTGGGAGCTTGATCGTTCCCACGCTCTGCGTGGGAACGCATCCAGTGACGCTCTGCGTCACACCGTCGAAGGGACGCGGAGCGTCCCGGGCGGCATTCCCACGGGGACCGTGGGAACGATCATTGTGTCAGCCAAATATCTTCTTGAAAAACGCCTGCATGTCCGCCCAGGACTTCTCATCCGCGGTCTTGCTGTAACCAATGTCCGGCCCGCCATGGTCACCGTGGCTCAGGCGATCCGCCTCGGGATTGCTGAACCCATGCTTGGCGCCTTCGAGGGTGACGAACGTGTAGTCGGCTTTGGCCTTGTCCATTTCCGTCTTGAACGCTGCCACGTTTTCCGCCGTGACCATGCTGTCCAGGGCGCCATGCTCCACCAGGACTTTCGCCTTCACGCTGCCAGGCGTCGCTGGCGTATTGGTCACCAGGGCGCCGTGGAAACTCACCACGCCCGCTAGCGGCACGCCTTGACGCGCCGCATCCAGCACCACCTTACCGCCGAAACAATAGCCGATGGCCGCCAGTTTATTCGGATCGGTTTGCGGTTGTTTCTTCAGCAAGTCGAGCCCGGCCTGAAACCGCGCGCTGGCCGCTGCGCTGTCTTTCAATGCCGCTTGCATGAAGGCCATGGCGTCCTTGGCGTGTTCGGTGTTCTTGCCGTCGCCAAACATGTCAATCGCCAGCGCGCTGTAGCCCAGACCGGCCAGATCACGGGCGCGGCGCTTGGCGTAGTCGTTGAGGCCCCACCACTCATGCACTACCACCACGCCCGGGCGCGGGCCTTTGATGGCGTCGTCGTAGGCGTAATAGCCGATCAGCTTGGTGCCGTCGGCACTCTGGTAGGGAATTTCCTGGGTCTGGATGGCGGCCTGGCTGACCCCGCTCAGAGCCAGTAACACGAGGGCGAGGAACACACGCATGATCAAATCTCCATATTAGTAATCGTGAGAACAGCGTAGTCGATTTGATTCAGCTCAGGTTCAGAGTGCGTTCAGGGGCAGTACAGGGAGGGGTCAGTAACCTTGCCCCGTACCCAAAAAGCACATAGCGCATGAGGAAACTCCCCAATGACTACTTTTAAAAAACTGCTTCTGGCTTTCACCATGATGGGCGCCAGTGTGGCGGCCCACGCCGACACCACCAATTTCGCCGGCCTGACCTTTGGCCAGACCAGCGACAAGGTTAAAAAATCCAGCGCCCTGAACGACAACCTCAACCACCCGAACGCCGACGGGGTGATTGGCAAGGACAACACCTGGGGCGTGCGTCTGGGCCAGCAAGACAGCAAGGGCCGCTACTACGCCACTTACGACAACGTATCGGGCTCGCACAATGGCATTAAACTGCGTCAGGAAAACCTGCTGGGCAGCTACGATCTGTTCTACCCGGTGGGCGGCAGCACCAAACTGTTCGGCGGTGCCACGGCTGGTTTGACCAAACTGACCCAGGATTCGCCAGGCTTCAGCCGCGACAGCGATATCGGTTACGCCATTGGCGGCCAGGTCGGTGTATTGCAGCAAGTTTCGCAAAACACCTCGGTCGAGCTGGGTTACCGTTACCTGCGCAGCAACGCCAGCACCGAGATGAGCGAGCGCGGCGGCAGCAAACAGGGTTCGCTGGACTTGACCAGCAGCGCCCAGACCTACCTGTCCGCCAACTACGCTTTCTAAAAAAACGTTTCGCGGCCAGTCGGTTAAGCCGCGCAACCTGTGGGAGCGAGCCTGCTCGCGATGACGGCGGTACCTTCAGCATTAATATTGGCTGACCCACCGCTATCGCGAGCAGGCTCGCTCCCACAGGTCGCCTTGTCAGCCATTGAAGTTTGTCTTTGGAGATGTTGATTTGCCTAGGAGAGCGTTATGAAATTGCTGGTCGTCGAAGATGAAGCGCTATTGCGCCATCACCTGCAAACCCGCCTGACCGATAGCGGCCACGTGGTCGAATCCGTGGCCAACGCCGAGGAAGCGTTGTACCAGGCCGAGCAATTCAACCATGACCTGGCGGTGATCGACCTCGGTCTGCCGGGCATGGGCGGGCTCGATCTGATTCGTCAATTGCGCTCCCGGGGCAAGACGTTCCCGATCCTGATCCTCACCGCGCGGGGCAACTGGCAGGACAAGGTCGAAGGCCTCGCCGCCGGCGCTGATGATTACGTGGTCAAGCCGTTCCAGTTCGAAGAGCTGGACGCCCGGCTCAATGCCTTGCTGCGCCGCTCCAGCGGTTTCACCCAGTCGACCATCGTTGCCGGCCCCTTGCTGCTCGATCTCAACCGCAAGCAGGCCTCCCTTGACGAACAACCGCTGGCGCTGACCGCCTACGAGTACCGGATCCTCGAGTACCTGATGCGCCATCACCAGCAAGTGGTGGCCAAGGACCGCTTGATGGAGCAGCTCTATCCGGATGACGGCGAGCGCGATCCGAATGTGATCGAAGTGCTGGTCGGCCGCTTGCGCCGCAAACTCGAAGGCCCGGCCGGCTTCAAGCCGATCGATACCGTGCGTGGCCTTGGCTACCTGTTCAATGAGCGCTGCACTTGATTCGTTCCCTTCGCGTCCGGCTGATGCTCGCCGCCACGATCCTGGCGGTGTTGTTCATGCTGGCGTTGTTGCCTGCGATGCAGGGGGCGTTCAGCCTGGCGTTGCAGGACTCTATCGAGCAGCGCCTGGCGTCGGACGTCACCACGCTGATCTCTGCTGCCCGGGTGGAAAACAACACCCTACAGATGCCGGCGCAGCTGCCCGACGAGCGCTTCAACCTCACCGACAGCCGTTTGCTCGGCTACATCTTTGACCGCGAAGCTCATCTGGTCTGGCGCTCGAAAGCCACCCAGGAAGAGAAGATCAACTACAAACCGCGTTACGACGGACGCGGTAATGAGTTCGCAAGGATTCGCGAAGCCAATGGCGAAGAGTTCTTCGTCTATGACGTCGAGGTCAAACTGCTGGGTGGCAAAAGTGCGGCGTTCAGCATTGTCGCGTTGCAACCGGTGCGCGAATACGAAATCACCCTCGAAGGCCTGCGGGAAAACCTTTATCTGGGCTTCGGCGCAGCCTTGCTGGTG
The DNA here is from genome assembly GCF_050280605.1 of Pseudomonas sp. NPDC089918. Classification (NCBI taxonomy): domain Bacteria; kingdom Pseudomonadati; phylum Pseudomonadota; class Gammaproteobacteria; order Pseudomonadales; family Pseudomonadaceae; genus Pseudomonas; species Pseudomonas sp. NPDC089918. Next base: position 27,181 of record NZ_JBNNVP010000028.1, read on the forward strand.
TTGCTCGCCTTGCTGTGGATCGGCCTGACCTGGGGCTTGCAGGCGTTGCGCCGGCTGAGCCAGGAGCTGGACCAGATCGAAAGCGGCACCCGGGAAAGCCTCAGCGAACAACACCCGCGTGAATTGCTGCGCCTGACCGGCTCGCTCAACCGTTTATTGCACAGCGAACGCGAGCAGCGCAGCCGTTATCGCGATTCCCTCGACGACCTGGCCCACAGCCTGAAAACCCCGCTGACGGTATTGCAAGGGGTCAGCGAAGACATGGCGCAAAAGCCGCAAGAGCGCGAGCAGGCCTGGGTGCTGCAAACCCAGATCGAACGCATGAGCCAGCAGATCGGCTATCAGTTGCAACGTGCCAGCCTGCGCAAAAGCGGGCTGGTGCGCCACCAGGTGCGCCTGCGCCCGGTGTTGCAAAGCCTCTGCGACACCCTGGACAAGGTCTACCGCGACAAACAGGTGCGGGTCGCTTTCGATCTGCCGGAGCAGTGTTACGTGCCGATCGAACAAGGCGCCTTGCTGGAAATGATGGGCAACCTGCTGGAAAACGCCTATCGCCTGTGCCTCGGCGAAGTGCGTATCAGCGTGCGCGAAACCCTCAGCGGGATTGAGTTGTGCGTCGAAGACGACGGGCCTGGCGTGCCACCGGATCAGCGTGCGCGGATTCTGCAGCGGGGCGAACGGCTTGATCGTCAGCATCCGGGGCAGGGGATCGGGTTGGCGGTGGTCAAGGACATCATCGAAAGCTACAGCGCCAAGCTGACGCTGGGGGATTCGCCAATGGGCGGGGCGGCGTTCCGGATTCATTTTCCGGTGGTTTGATCCTGTCACTGATCGTTCCCACGCTCCGCGTGGGAATGCCTCAAGGGACGCTCCGCGTTCCAGCTCTGGAAAGGGACGCGGAGCGTGGGAACGATCATAAACAACGGTGTTTAAAACACATCTCCAGACACTCACTCAGGCTACACATCCTTGCGCCGCTGCCTACGACTACGCCAGAATCCGCCGGCTAGTGCGCCTGGGGCGCGGGCTCTATCCTTTGCCGGTCGCTGACGAATCAGCGATCGGGTTTAGCGATCCGATCCCATACACAGACGCAAAAGCGCCCAAGTTCTGATTGCAGTTTTTAGTGCCTGCAATTCGCGTAATGGTGGCTGTGCGTGGGAGACCTTCGAGTCTACCCGGGGTTTCTGTGACCCGGATCGCTAACCTGCGTACAGCCGCCACCTTTACTTGTTTAGCGATAGGTCGTGGCGGCTCAATCAATCACGGAGTTTCGCCATGTTCAAACCTACACCCAACCCACCTGAAACCGATCCAGCATCCCCCTACGAATCCCTCGATTCGAAAAAACTCAACGAAGCCGCCGACCGCGCCCTCGATTACTACCTCAAACCGGACATTCCCAAAGACACCAAGCGAAAGCCCAGCACCATTTACCATGTCGGCACCGAGGTCGATAACGAAACCCTGCTGGTCAACGCCTGCGAATCCCTGGCATCAGCCAGCATGATGCTCAGCGAGTTCGCCGGATTGATGGACATGCCACATCGCAACATGATGTTGGGGATTCAATCCGTGGTCATGCTCGGGGAGCTGGCCGTGAATCGGGTGCTGGATAACTTCGATCCGCGAGGCTAGCGAGGATGATCGTTCCCACGCTCTGCGTGGGAATGCCTCAACGGACGCTCTGCGTTCGGCTCTGGAAGGGACGCGGAGCGTCCCGGGCTGCATTCCCACGCGGAGCGTGGGAACGATCACTAGAACTCAGTTCTCCTGAGCGCGATAAGCCCCAGGCGTAAGGCCGGTCCATTTCTTGAACGCCCGGTGAAACGCCGACGGCTCGGAAAACCCCAGCTGTTCGGCTATCTGTTGCAACGACAGATCCGCGCGCCCCAGGTGATAAATCGCAATGTCCCGCCGCAACTGGTCCTTCAATTCCTGAAAACTCGTGCCTTCTTCGCGCAAATGCCGCCGCAAGGTTTGCGGGCTGATGTGCAGGTGTGCGGCCACGGCTTCCAGGTCTGGCCAGCGCGCGCTGTCGCGGCTGAGCAAGCGCCGCAGCTGGCTGCTCAGGCTGTCGCCTTCGTCGGGGCGCGATAGCAGGTCGGCGGGGGAGCGCTCGAGAAAGTGCTTGAGGGTTCGTTCGTCCTGTAACAGCGGCATGTTCAGGTAGCGACTGTGAAACAGCAGACTGCTTTGCGCCGTCGTGCTCTTTACGGTGGAAAAGCTCAGCGGGCAGGAAAACAGCAAGTCGTATTCGGCCCCATGTTCGGGCCTCGGGTAGCTGAACGTAGCCTGCTCCAGACGAATGCGCTGGCCGATCAGCCAACTGCCGAACCGATGCCAGATCACCAACAGACTTTCGCTGAGGAAGTGGTCCGGATCCCACAGCGGCGAATCGTCCAGGCTCAGGCGAACCCTGTCGCCTTCGCGGCTCAGCGTCAGACGCGGCGCACCGGGGAACAGGCTGTAAAACAATAAGCCGCGATTGAGCGCTTTCTCCAGCGTGCGGCAGTGGATCACCGCGTGGCACATCATCGCGAAGCTGCCGGGTTTGCTCGGGGCCTGCCCGAAGCCCAGGTATTCGTCGTCCAGGGCCAGCCACAGCCCTTGGATCAATCGGGCGAACTGCTCGGGCGCGATTCGGGCGCGCGGCTCCTCGAGCAACTCGGGGCTGATCCCCAGTTGCTGCAAAAGACTTGAATAGTCGTAGCCATGCCGACACGCGCCACCGAGGGCGGCGCGGGCGAAATGGCTGGCGATGGTGCGTTCGCGCATAGGGGGCAGGTCCGTCCACTGAGCAATGGATGGTAGCGGTGCCCGTCGAGAATGAACAAGGCGGATATCCGCCAAATTGCAGGACGAGGTTTGGCTGATGGGCGGAAATCCGCCACTTCGTAGTGACCGGTCAGTGACCCAAAAAAACCTGCAACCCTTGATGTCACAAGGCTGGCGGGGTTTTTTTCGAAGGTGGCACGGCGCTTGCGATACAAGCCGCAGAGGTCTGCCGGCGTGCAGCTCGACAAAACAAATCCCTCCAGTGCAGGAGGGTTCGCAATTGAGGTGTCAGGGGCAACAGATGGATGTTGTTACTGAGGCACTCTTGAGGAACTTACAATGACGACTCGTCAGCCACTGTATAAATCCCTGTACTTCCAGGTGATCGTTGCCATCGCTATCGGCATCCTGCTCGGTCACTTCTACCCGCAGACTGGTGTAGCCCTCAAGCCGCTGGGTGACGGGTTCATCAAACTGATCAAAATGGTCATCGCGCCGATCATCTTCTGTACCGTCGTCAGTGGTATCGCCGGCATGCAGAACATGAAATCGGTCGGCAAGACCGGCGGCTATGCGCTGCTGTATTTCGAAATCGTTTCCACCATCGCCTTGCTGATCGGCCTGGTCGTGGTCAACGTTGTGCAACCGGGCGCCGGCATGCACATCGACGTGACGACCCTGGACACCAGCAAAATCGCTGGCTTCATCTCGGCCGGTAAAGACCAGAGCATCATTGCTTTCGTCCTCAACGTGATCCCGAACACCATCGTCGGCGCCTTCGCCAACGGCGACATCCTGCAAGTGCTGATGTTCTCGGTGATCTTCGGTTTCGCCCTGCATCGCCTGGGTGCCTACGGCAAACCGGTGCTGGACTTCATCGATCGCTTTGCTCACGTGATGTTCAACATCATCAACATGATCATGAAGCTCGCTCCAGTCGGCGCGTTCGGTGCGATGGCCTTCACCATCGGTGCCTACGGTGTCGGTTCGCTGGTGCAACTCGGTCAGCTGATGATCTGCTTCTACATCACCTGCATCCTGTTCGTGGTTCTGGTTCTGGGCGCCATCTGCCGCGCGCACGGTTTCAGCGTCATCAAACTGATTCGCTACATCCGTGAAGAACTACTGATCGTGCTGGGTACTTCCTCTTCGGAATCCGCGCTGCCACGCATGCTGATCAAGATGGAACGCCTGGGTGCGCAGAAATCGGTTGTAGGTCTGGTGATCCCGACTGGCTACTCGTTCAACCTCGACGGTACTTCGATCTACCTGACCATGGCGGCTGTGTTCATCGCTCAGGCGACTGACACCCCGATGGACCTGACTCACCAGATCACCTTGCTGCTGGTGCTGCTGTTGTCCTCCAAAGGTGCGGCGGGTGTGACTGGTAGTGGCTTCATCGTGCTGGCAGCCACTCTGTCGGCCGTGGGTACTCTGCCGGTGGCCGGCCTGGCGCTGATCCTCGGTATCGACCGCTTCATGTCCGAAGCCCGTGCGCTGACCAACCTTGTGGGTAACGCCGTGGCCACCATCGTGGTCGCCAAGTGGGTGAAAGAGCTGGACGAAGACAAGCTGCAAGTCGAGCTGGCTTCCGGCGGTCGCGGTATCTCCGACGAGCGTGAAGTAGACGACCTGGGTGTGGCTGAAGGCCCAACCCCAGCCAGCGTCAAGTAAGTACTCTGGCTGCATGAAAAACCCGCTTCGGCGGGTTTTTTCATGCCTGCAATTTGAGCGCAACGGTCACCGCCACTGACACATAAGGTGATTGCTGCAATGTCCTCGGCTGCCTAGGCTTGGGGGATTGCACTGGAGAACACTTATGCTCGGTCCACTGGCATCACTCAAGGTTCTGGATTTTTCGACACTGCTGCCGGGGCCGTTCGCCTCGTTGCTGCTGGCAGACATGGGCGCCGAGGTGCTGCGCATCGAATCGCCGACCCGCATGGACCTGCTGCGGGTGCTGCCGCCGCATGATCAAGGCGTGTCGGCCAGCCACGCCTACCTCAATCGCAACAAGCGCAGCCTGGCGCTGGACCTCAAGCAGCCCGAGGCGCTGGAGGTGATCAAGCAATTGCTGCAGGACCACGACATCGTGCTGGAGCAGTTTCGTCCCGGCGTGATGGACCGGTTGGGTTTGGGGTATGAAGCCTTGAAAGCGATCAACCCGAAGCTGATTTATGTGTCGATCACCGGTTATGGCCAGACCGGCCCCTACAAGGATCGCGCGGGGCACGACATCAACTACCTGGCACTGGCGGGCCTTTCGAGCTACACCGGTCGCACCGACAGCGGCCCGGTGCCGTTGGGCATGCAGGTGGCGGATGTCGCGGGCGGCTCGCTGCATGGGGTGATCGGCTTGCTGGCGGCGGTGATCGCGCGACAGCAGACCGGGCAGGGGCAGTATCTGGATGTGAGCATGACCGACTGCGCCTTCAGCCTGAATGCCATGGCCGGTGCCGGGTACCTGGCCTGTGGCGTGGAGCCGGGCAGGGAAGAGCAGATGCTCAATGGGGGTAGCTTCTACGATTACTACCGTTCACGCGATGGACGCTGGTTGTCGGTGGGCAGTCTGGAGCCGGTGTTCATGCAGCAACTCTGCGCGGCGCTGGGCCGGCCGGAACTGGCGGCCCAGGGGCTGTCACCCGAGCCGGCCCGGCAACAGGCGCTCAAGGAGGCGTTGAAAATTGAATTCGAAAAATACGACTTTGCCCAGTTGTGTGAGCTGTTCGCCGGGGTCGATGCGTGCGTCGAGCCGGTATTGAGCCTGGGCGAAGCGGTGCGGCATCCGCAGTTGAAAGCACGGGAATTGGTGACTGAGGTGCCAAGGGGCGATGGTTCGACTCAGGCGCAGATTGCCTGCCCGTTGAAGTTTTCAGCAGGGCTGCCTGAGCCGCGGCATGTTGGCGCGACGCTGGGAGCGCATACCGATCAGGTGTTGGGGGAGTTGGGGTATAGCGCTGAGCAGATCGCGGAGTTGCGCCGTGCCAGGGTCGCTACATAGATCGTTCCCATGCTCCGCGTGGGAATGCATCCCGTGACGCTCCGCGTCACAGTGGACGCGGAGCGTCCATCGCGGCATTCCCACGCAGAGCGTGGGAATGATCATGTGGGTCACTCAACCCGCATCTCGCCACTGAACACTAATGTGCTTCTGCACCGCCGACACAAATACCGCCGCCCCTGTCTCACCAAACCATGTCGCTGCGCCGAAAACGGGAAATCGCTGTCGGGGCACGGGCATTTGTAGATGTAGCGGGTCACGCTACGGCGTTTGACGTCGTAGGTGTGGCAGCGGTTGGGCGGCAGTTCGTAAACACCGCGCATGATCAGTTGCCACTCTTCGCCATGAGGCTGGATGCGGTCGCCGAACAGTTGATGGGCGATCAGGTGCGCGACTTCATGCGCCACGGTCTGCTTGAGAAAGTCTTCGGTGTTTTCCTGGTACAGCTGCGGATTGAAACGCAGCAGGTTCTCGTGCAAATGCGCGACACCGGCTTTTTGCCCGCGCAGCTTGAGGCTCACCACAGGGCGTTTGAAAGGTCGTTTGAAAAAGGATTCGGCTTGTTGGAAACAGTCTTCGACGCGGGTATTGAGTTGCTCGGGCATGCTTGATGGATCTCCAGAGACGTCGAGTATGCCGCAACCCTCGGGACTTGCGAATCGCCGAGGAGCCGAATGGTCGTACCTCCTGCTCTTTCTTGGAGAGTAGAAGGCCGCCTTGCGGCGGCCTGTGTTGGCAGATCTTGTTTTTGGTGGGTGTGTTGCTAATTCGTATAGACCGGCCCCACGCCAAGCCCCCAGACAATCACCGTGAACGCCATGATCGCCACCAGCACCACCAGTCCTACGGCGAGCACCGAGCTTGAAAACAGGAATCCCTCGTCTGATGGAATGTTCATGAAAGTGGGTAGCCCCACATACAGCAGGTACACCGTGTAGCAGATGGCCGCGGTGCCGACGATCATCCCAAGCCACATGTGTGGGTACAGCGCCGCCAGACCGCCGATAAATAGCGGTGTCGCGGTGTAGGTCGCAAATGCAACGCAGCGTGCCAGGCTCGGGTTGGCGTCATAGGTGCGAGCCATCCAGTGGATGAACGCGCCCATCACCGCGACACCGCCGAGCATCGCCAGGTACGACATGATGGTCATCCACAGCGCGCTTTCCATGGTCAGCATTACCGGCGCCCGATTACCAATGACCCAGCCGACCTGCGTGGTGCCGATAAACGCCGACACGGCAGGGATCGCCGCCAGAATCAAGGTGTGCGTGAGGTACATGTGGCTGATGCTTTCCTCCTGGTCGCCACGGATTTCTTTCCATTCCTGGTCAGGGTGGGTGAAGAGCCCCACTACGTGATGGATCATGCCAGTCACTCCTCTTGTTGTTGCCATCGCCCCCCAGCGGAGCGCTTACGGGCCAAAGTGGCCAGGTAAGTACAGGTCTGAATATGTGTGCGACCTTATGCCGCAGTATAGAAAGGAGTTACCGGTAATAGTGCGAGGGGCTTAGAGCAAATCGCGCTGTAAATGTTATGGGTAATCGCCGATGGGTCTGTGCCTGTTAAACCCAGTGGCGAGGGGGCTTGCCCCCGTTGGGTCACGAAGTGGCCCCCAATCAGTCGACTATATTTTCCAAGAGGAACCGCAGTGTTTGTTTTACGACTGCTGCGCAGCCGAACGGGGGCGAGCCCCCTCGCCACAAGTGCAATGTTTTTGCGTAAAATGCCGGCCTTTCGTCACACCTCACGGATTTCGCGTCATGGGCACTCTTACGGTCAACCAGAACAAACTGCAAAAGCGCCTTCGCCGCCAGGCGGGTGAGGCTGTCGCCGATTTCAACATGATTGAAGACGGCGACAAGGTCATGGTCTGCCTGTCCGGTGGCAAAGACAGCTACACCATGCTCGATGTGCTGATGCATTTGCAGAAGGTCGCCCCGATCAAGTTCGAGATCGTGGCCGTGAACATGGACCAGAAGCAGCCGGGCTTTCCCGAGCACGTGCTGCCGGCTTACCTCAAGGAACTGGGCATCGAGTACCACATCGTCGAGAAAGACACCTATTCGGTGGTCAAGGAGCTGATCCCGGAAGGCAAGACCACCTGCTCGCTGTGCTCGCGCCTGCGTCGCGGCACGCTCTACACCTTTGCCGATGAAATCGGCGCGACCAAAATGGCCCTCGGTCACCACCGTGACGACATCGTCGAGACGTTCTTCCTGAACATGTTCTTCAACGGTTCGCTCAAGGCCATGCCGCCGAAGCTGCGCGCCGATGACGGACGCAACGTGGTGATCCGTCCGCTGGCCTACTGCAACGAAAAAGACATACAGGCTTACTCGGACTTCAAGCAATTCCCGATCATCCCGTGCAACCTCTGTGGCTCCCAGGAAAACCTGCAACGCCAGGTGGTTAAAGAGATGCTGCAGGAGTGGGAACGCAAGACCCCGGGCCGTACCGAAAGCATTTTCCGCAGCTTGCAGAACGTAATCCCGTCGCAACTGGCGGACCGTAATTTGTTCGACTTCACCAACCTGCGCATCGATGAAACCGCGGCTTCGCGCTTCGTCAACGTTGTAAACCTCTAAACACAATCACTGTGGGAGCCAGCCTGCTGGCGATAGCGGTGGGTCAGACACATCATTATTGACTGACCCTCCGCTATCGCCAGCAGGCTGGCTCCCACATGAGTCTATTCACTTACTCATCAGGAAAGGGCATGCGCGATTACAAGTGGCTGCACGAATACTGCTTGAACCGCTTCGGTTCGGCGGCTGAACTGGAAGCCCATCTGCCCGTTCCCAAGACCCCGGCGCAATTGCGCAAGATCAGTGACGACCGCTACCTCTCGACCATGGCGTTGCGGGTATTCCGCGCCGGGCTCAAACACAGCCTGGTGGATGCCAAGTGGCCGGCGTTCGAAGAAGTGTTCTTCAAGTTCGATCCGGAAAAAGTCGTGCTGATGAGCGCCGAACATCTGGAGCGCTTGATGCAGGACGCGCGGATCATCCGCCACTTGGGCAAGCTCAAGAGCGTGCCGCGCAATGCACAGTTCATTCTGGACGTGGCCCATGAGAAGGGCAGTTTTGGCGCTTTGATCGCCGAATGGCCGGTGACCGACATCGTCGGGTTATGGACCTATCTGAAAAAACACGGGCATCAGTTGGGCGGGTTATCGGCACCGCGATTTTTGCGGATGGTGGGCAAGGACACGTTCGTGCCGAGCTACGACGTGGTAGCAGCGCTGAGTGCGCAGAAGATCGTCGACAAGGTCCCGACTAGTCTGAGGGACATGGCCACAGTGCAGAATGCGTTCAACCAGTGGCACGAAGAGAGCGGTGGGCGGCCGATGAGCCAGATTTCGATGATGCTGGCGTACACGGTGAATCATTGAGACCGAGTTGCCCGCATCGCGAGCAGGCTCGCTCCCACATTGGATTAGCGTCGTTCATAAATCCCCTGTGGGAGCGAGCCTGCTCGCGATAGCGGTGTATCAGGCGACGGAGGTTTCGCCTTCACCCGCCAACTTGCGGTTCAACTGAAACCGCCACCGCACATACAACATTGCCGAGCAGAACACTGCCAGGCTCGCGCCCATCTCCAGTAAACCGAACAGCTGGCGGTTCGGGTCATACGCGGCCAATGCGCCTTTCATGAAATACAGGTTCACCACAAAACACATCCACGAATGCCCGCGGGCGCTGCCGACGATCATCCCCGGCGCCAGCAACAGCAGCGGCACCAGTTCGATCAGCAGAATCACCCACGGCCGCGCGCCATGCAGGTCGGCGAATATCAGGTAGTAGATGCACAGCAGTCCCACCAGGCCGAAAAAGCACAGCAGGCTGATAACGCGCATCGCCCGTACTCGCGGTTCGAGCCATTCGATGGAAGGCAGAATCTTCGGCTTTTTGGCCATCTCAGCTCACCAACTTTTGCGCAGTCTTCGCCAACCGCAGGCCCAAGGCGCGGCACAGCGCAACTTCGTGTTCATTCAAACCGCTTTTGCCATCGGCCCCGGCGTGATGGCTGGCGCCATAAGGCGTGCCGCCACCGCGGGTTTCCAGCAGCGCCGACTCGCTGTAAGGCAGGCCGGTGATCAGCATGCCGTGGTGCAGCAACGGCAACATCATCGACAGCAGCGTGGTTTCCTGGCCGCCGTGCAGGCTCGCGGTGGAGGTGAAGACCCCGGCCGGTTTGCCCACCAGGGCGCCGGTCAGCCACAGATTGCTGGTGCCATCGAGAAAGTACTTCAAAGGTGCGGCCATGTTGCCGAAGCGGGTCGGGCTGCCGAGGGCCAGGCCGGCGCAGTTTTTCAGGTCGTCGAGGCTGGCGTACAGCGCGCCTTCATCGGGAATGTCCGGCGACACGGCTTCGCATTCGGTGGAGATCGCCGGCACGGTGCGCAGGCGCGCTTCCATACCGGATTGCTCGACACCACGGGCAATTTGCCGGGCCATTTCATTGGTCGAGCCACTGCGGCTGTAATACAGCACCAGAATGTACGGCGCACTCACGGCAGCAACTCCAGCACATTCTCCGGCGGGCGGCCGATGATGGCTTTGTCGCCGACTTCGAGAATCGGCCGCTCCATGAGTTTCGGGTGCGCGGCGATGGCGGCGATCAATTGCGCCTCGCCGAGGGTGCTGTCGGCCAGGTTGAGGGTTTTGTACTCGTCCTCGCCGGTGCGCAGCAATTGCCGGGCGCTGATACCAAGCTTGCTCAGCAGGCTCTGGATTTGCGCGGCGTCCAGCGGGGTTTCCAGGTAGCGGACCACAGTTGGGGCCAGGCCACGGGTTTCGAGCAGTTCGAGCGCACCGCGGGATTTCGAGCAGCGCGGGTTGTGATAAAGCGTCAGATCGGTCATGTGCGGGTCGCATCTTGCGTAAGGTGGCGGCTATTCTAACTGGGCGGCGCGTAATCCAGAACCTTGGGAGGCGATGGGTCGCAGGTGCATTCCATTTTTGACAAGGATCGAGACATGACAAGGCGACTGGCAGCGGCATTGGCGATCATGGGGGCGTTATTGCTGGGGGGCTGCGGCAACGACTATGGCACCGACCAAAATGGCCATAAAGTTGCCGCTGAACGTCTGGACAAACAATGGCTGGTGCTCAATTACTGGGCCGAATGGTGTGGCCCGTGTCGTACCGAGATTCCCGAGTTGAACGTGCTGGCCGAGCAGCTCAAGAGCAAGAAGATCGGTGTGTTCGGGGTCAACTTCGACAATGTGCAGGGCGAAGAGCTGAAAAGTGCCAGCGAGAAACTGGGGATCGCCTTCACCGTGCTGGCCCAGGACCCGGCCGACCTTTTCGAATTACCGCGCAGTGAAGCGTTGCCGGTGACTTACATCATTGATGACAAGGGCAAGGTGCGGGAACAGTTGATGGGGGAGCAAACGGCGGCGGGGGTGATGGCGAAGCTTGAGGCGTTGCAGGCTAAAAATTGAGTTGTTGTTTAGAAAAAGATCGCAGCCTTCGGCAGCTCCTGCAGGTGTTCGGCAATGATCGTTCCCACGCTCTGCGTGGGAACGCCGCCCGGGACGCAGAGCGTCCCTGTGACGCAGAGCGTCACTAGATGCATTCCCACGCAGAGCGTGGGAATGATCGGACAACCGAGGGTTATCAACCCTCTTCAAGCCACCAACGCAGTGGTTTGCCTTGCGCCGGCCAGAAGCGCATCTGGTCGATCGGTGAAACGTCCCAGCGCTGGACGTTTTCCAGCGCCTGCAGGAAGCGTTTTTCCTGCTCCATCAACGCTGGCGCACACATTTTGCGGGTGCTGCCGATCTTGCCGAAGCTCAGCTTGTCGCCTTGCAGGGTATACGGCGCGAACCAGTGATTGCAGCCGCCATTACCGTAGGCCCGACCATCTTCATCGAGGGTGATGGTCAGATGGCTGTAGTCCATCAGCGGACGCTCGCCGATCCATTCCAGAATGTAGCTGCGGTTGTGTTGCAGTTGCACCGGTTCGGCGGCGCAGCCCAACAGGCTGGCGCCGGCCATGGCGGTTAGAGCAAGGCGCTTCATCACGCAGGCTCCTGGCACTTCTTGCACAGGTGCTTGTCACCGACGGTGGCCCAGCCCAACTCGGCAATCCGTGCAGTGGCAGCCGGTTTTTCCGCCTTGTTGCCCAGCTTGGCGTCGACCGCGAACTCAAAGCTCAGCTCTTTGGCGCAGCTGTCGCAGTTGACATTCCAGGTGTGAATCGCCAGTTCGCCGAACACCGGACCACTGGCCACCGCGACCCATTGGCCCGGCGGGTTGATCAAGTGGCGAACCGTTTCGACGGTCAGGCGCATGGACAAGTCCTTGCTGCCTTTTAGGGTCACTACCAGCACATCGTTATTACGAATCGAGCCGCCGTTGCCGGTGACTTGATAACGCCCCGGCACAAGGGCGCGGCATTCGGTGAGGGTGTGTTGCGGGTTCATCAGGCTGTAGCGGAAATCGTGTTCGACCATGGGTCCTCCAAATATGCGCGATATGCTAGCACGGGCATGAACGCAGCATGGCGCGGGCATGTAACCTTCGATCTGGTTCAAATGACCTGCCGAGTCATGGCACAATGCCGCTTTTGCATCTCTAAGGAACGGAAATGGCGTTGATCGAATGTTTTGAGTGCAAGCAACGCATCAGCTCCACGGCGCCTGCTTGTATTCATTGCGGTGCACCTGCGGTGGCAGAAGCGGCTACATCGACGCCTGCGCAGGCGCCTCTTTCTTTCGGGCGCTTACCGACCAATGAGAACGTACCCAGGGTGACCCCGGCCGCTTTCGGGCGCAAACGTAAGGTTGAAGTCGAGGCCGAGATCCCGGCGCCGGCACCCGGCGGGCCGCGTCCGGTGGAGCTCTGGCTGAAACTGATGATTTTCTTTCTGCCGCCGTTTTTTGTCTGGTTCCTGCTGCGTCGCGGGCATTCGCTGGGGCAGCGCTTGCTGGGCTTCGGCTGGCTGGCCCTGATGATCCTTATGTCCAAGGCCTGAGCGATCAGCTCTCGACCTGATTCTGTGGCGAACCGGCCGCCCAGGCCGCGATGTTCTGCAGGGTGGTTGCGGCAATCGCGCCCAGGGCTTCGCGCGTGAGGAAGGCTTGGTGCGCGGTGATGATTACATTCGGAAAGGTCAGCAGGCGCGCCAGCACATCGTCCTGCAGCGGCAAGTCGGAGCGATCCTCGAAGAACAGCTGCGCCTCCTCTTCATAAACATCCAGCCCCAGATAGCCCAATTGGCCGTCCTTCAACGCGTCGATCAGCGCCGGGGTGTCCACCAGACCGCCACGCCCGGTATTGATCAGCATTGCACCGGGCTGCATGTGCGCCAGTGATTCGCTGTTGATCAAGTGTTTGCTCTGTTCGTTGAGCGGGCAATGCAGGCTGATGATCTGCGACTCGGCCAGCAATTGCGGCAAGCTGAGGTAGCGCGCGCCGAGCGCTTCGACCTGCGGGTTCGGGTAAGGATCACAGGCCAGCAACCGGCAGCCGAAGCCGTTCATGATTTTCGCGAAGGTCGCGCCGATCTGCCCGGTGCCGACTACGCCGACGGTCTTGCCCACGAGATCGAAACCGGTCAGCCCGTGCAAGCTGAAATCCCCCTCGCGAGTACGGTTGTAGGCACGGTGCAGTCGGCGGTTGAGCGCCAGAATCAGCGCCACCGCGTGTTCGGCCACCGCGTGAGGCGAGTAGGCCGGAACCCGCACAATCGCCAACCCCAGGCGCTTCGCTACCGCCAGATCGACATGGTTGTAACCGGCCGAGCGCAGGGCGATCAGGTGTGTGCCACCCGCGGCCAGACGTTCGAGTACCGGAGCACTGAGGTCATCATTGATAAAGGCGCAGACCACTTCGTGATGCTCCGCCAGCGCCACTGTATCGAGGCTCAGTCGTGCCGGCTGGAAATGCAGCTCGATGCCGGCGGGCAGGTCTGCGCTCAGAAAACTGTCGCGGTCGTAGGTCTGGCTGCTGAAAAGAATCGTGCGCATGCTGTCCTCCTGGAAGTTACCTGTAGCAACTGGCGAAGCCTGCGTTCGGCAGTTGCTACAGGCCTTGAGCTTAGCCTTCAAGGCGCCCAGCGTTATTGCGCTGCATCAGGCATTGATACGCGCATGGGCCGCCAGGCGATTGATGGCTCGTTCGAGTTCTTCCAGCGCGCCGGGGGCTTTCGGGTCCTGTTGCTTGAGCAGGGTTTCACTGCGCTGGCAGGCGGCGCGCAATTGCGGGACGCCGCAATAACGGGTCGCCCCATGCAGGCGATGGACTCGCTCAATCAGCGCGTTCTGGTCATTGGCTTCACGGGCGACGCGGATGGCCTCGCGGTCGGCTTCCAGGGAAGCCAGCAGCATTGCCAGCATGTCCGCCGCCAGATCGGCCTTGCCCGCCGCCAGGCGTAGGCCTTCGTCGTGATCAAGCACCTGCAAGTCATTATCGTTGTTGCCTTCGCTGGAGCGCTCCGGCCCCAGATTGCGCAACGCCAGGCCGGTCCATTTCAACACCACCTGCGCCAGTTGCCGTTCGCTGATGGGTTTGGTCAGGTAGTCATCCATGCCGCTTTGCAGCAACGCGCGTTTTTCGTTGGCCATCGCGTGGGCAGTGAGGGCGACGATCGGCAGTGGTGTGCAATGCCGTTCGCTTTCCCACTGACGAATGGCTTCGGTGCTTTGGCGGCCATCCATGCCGGGCATCTGGACGTCCATCAGCACCAGGTCAAAGGTCTCGTTCTGTACGGCCTTGACCGCGGCGTAACCGCTTTCCACCGCGAGCACCTTGGCGCCCATGTCTTCGAGCAGGGTTTGCACCAACAGCAGGTTGGCCGGGTTGTCATCGACGCAAAGGACCTTCGGTGCGCGACTCGAAAGCGGCTCGCCGGGGTCGCTGCGCTGCTGGCGAGGGTTGACCATGTCGGACAGGGCCCGACGCAGTTTGCGCGTGCAGGCCGGTTTGGACTGCAGTTGGCTGTGGGGGTTGGGCACCGAGAGGTGGAACAGCGTCAGTTCGGTGGTCGGGCACAACACCAACACTCTGCAGCCCAGGTGTTCGAGGTCCCAGATATGCTGGTTGAGGCGCTCCGGCGGCATGTCGTTGCTGGTGATTCCGAGCACTGCCAGGCCGATGGCCTGATCGGTCTGATGGGCACCGGTCACGCCATTGGCCAGGCTTTCGAGGGTGTTGAACGGCGTGACTGTCAGGCCGCAGTCTTCCAGTTGATGCTGCAAGGCCTGACGGGCCAGCTCATGATTTTCCAGAACCGCCACCCGCTGTCCGAGCAAGGGTGGGCCGGGCAGATCCTCGGCGTCGTCGCGGGTTTTGGGCAGGCTCAGGCTGATCCAGAATTCCGAGCCTTCGCCCGGTGTGCTGTCGACGCCGATTTCGCCACCCATCTGTTCGATCAGCCGTTTGGAAATCACCAGCCCCAGGCCGGTGCCGCCAGGTTGCCGGGACAGCGAATTATCGGCCTGGCTGAAGGCCTGGAACAAGGCGCGCACGTCCTGATTCGACAGGCCAATGCCGGTGTCCTGAATGCTGATGCGCAATTGCACGCTGTCTTCATACTCTTCTTCAAGCATGGCTCGGGCGACGATGGTGCCTTCGCGGGTGAACTTGATCGCGTTGCTCACAAGGTTGGTGAGAATCTGCTTGAGTCGCAGCGGATCGCCCACCAGCGACAGCGGTGTATCGCGATAAACCAGGCTCACCAGCTCAAGCTCTTTGGCATGGGCGGCCGGGGCGAGGATGGTCAAGGTGTCTTGCAGCAGGTCGCGCAGGTTGAATGGAATATGGTCGAGCACCAGTTTGCCGGCCTCGATTTTCGAGAAGTCGAGAATTTCGTTGATGATCCCCAGCAGGCTGTCTGCGGATTTTTCGATGGTGCCCAGGTAATCGAGCTGGCGCGGGGTCAATTCACTTTTTTGCAGCAAATGGGTGAAGCCGAGAATGCCGTTGAGCGGCGTGCGGATTTCATGGCTCATGTTGGCCAGGAACTCGGACTTGATCCGGCTCGCCTCCAGGGCTTCCTTGCGCGCAAGGTCCAGCTCGATGTTCTGGATCTCGATGGTTTCCAGGTTCTGACGCACGTCTTCGGTAGCTTGGTCGACGCTGTTTTGCAATTCTTCCTGAGCGTTCTGCAGGGTTCCGGCCATTCGGTTGATGCCGGACGCCAGTTCATCCAGCTCCTGGCTGCCGAGGGGCGGCAGGCGGGTTTCCAGGTGACCGTCCTTGAGCTGTGCCACGGCTTGTTGGATCTGGCTCAATGGCCGGTTGATGGTCCGGCCCATGCGCAACGCCAATAGCGCCGCACCGACCAGGCCACCGCCGATCAGCAGCAGGCTGGCGAACAGACTGCGGTAACCGC
Source organism: Pseudomonas sp. NPDC089918 (assembly GCF_050280605.1). NCBI lineage: Bacteria > Pseudomonadati > Pseudomonadota > Gammaproteobacteria > Pseudomonadales > Pseudomonadaceae > Pseudomonas > Pseudomonas sp. NPDC089918. Next base: position 43,301 of record NZ_JBNNVP010000028.1, read on the forward strand.
GCAGCAACATGCCACTGTGCGACAGTTCGAGTTCGACCCAGCCCAGCAGACGGTCGGCTTCATCGGGGATCAGGTCGCCGGCCAGGTTGCGATGCTTGCCGAACACTGGCAGCAGGTAGCGCGTGGCGTCATTGCCACTGCGGCGCAACATCTGTGAACCGTTGCCCAAAGGCGCCGAATTGAGCATGGTCGGGCCGGCATGGGCCAGTGTCGTGCGGTCGGGGGCGAGGAACGTCACCGCGCGCACGTCGGCTTGTTCCAGGAACTGGGTGGCGATGCGTTCCAGCAGGTCGTTGTCTTTGCGACCCATGGCCGGGGCCACCAGCGGTGCCAGCTGTTCGGCAATCATTTCGCCGCGCTGCATGAGTTGCGATTGCAGGTCCGATTGCTGCATCCAGGTGAAATAGCCGCCCAGAACCAGCGCCATCAGGGTGGTCGGTAACAGGGTCAGCAACAGCACGCGGCCTTTAATTCCCAGTTTCTTGAGCACGCATCTCTCCCGCATCCAGCTGTTTATTGACCTGCACATGCGTCCGGCACGCGCCACCTGCGCAGTGTAGCGATTTGCATGCGGGCAATCCTCGTAAAATTGATGTCGTCATTCGTCGGCCAGTTCCGCGCTTTGGTCTTGGGAGCAAACCATGGGTTGCCCCTGGCGAGGCGATCTTGAATAATCGGCAACTGAGAATTATTTGCAGATACTCATGACTCCCATCTCTGTTGTTCCCCCCCGCGTCCTCTCCATCGAAGACGATCTGGTGCTCGGCGCTTATGTCCATGAGCATCTGGGGCGCTGTGGTTTTCAGGTGACCTGGTGTCAGAACGGCCAGGAAGGGTTGGCCATTGCGCGCCGGCAAGCCTTTGATGTGGTGTTGATGGATATTCTGCTGCCGGGGCTGGATGGCCTGGCGGTGCTGACCCAACTGCGCCAGAGCCATTCCACACCGGTGGTGCTGATGTCGGCGCTGGGGGCGGAGGCGGATCGCATCAGTGGCTTTCGCCTCGGCGCCGACGATTACCTGCCCAAACCGTTCAGCATGGCCGAGCTGCGGGTGCGCATCGAGGCGATCCTGCGGCGGGTGGCGCTTGACCGGCGACCGGCGCCGGCACCGATTGCCCCGGCGATGGACAACCTGCGTTTCGACGATGAACGGTGCGAGGTCTTTTGGGGCGAACACGCGGCCGGCCTGACTCGCAGCGAATATCGGTTGCTGGATACATTGAATCGCAACGGTGATGAAGTACTGAGCAAGGCGTTCCTTTATCAGCAGGTACTGCAGCGCGGTTATGCGCCCCATGACCGCAGCCTCGACATGCACATCAGCCAGATTCGCCGCAAGCTCAAGGCCATCGGCTACACCGAGCGTGAAGTGCGTACTGTCTGGGGCAAGGGGTACGTATTGAGCGCGGCCGATGAAATGGTCTGACGTGCCGGGCAAGCATTCACTGTTCTGGAAACTGGCTTGTTTGTTGGTGGCGTTCTGTCTGCTGATGATCTGGTTGAGCTGGTCCTGGGGCCGCTACATGGAGAAGAAAAACCTGTTCCTGTCCGACGAGGCCCGGGGCACCCTGACGCGCTACGCCGCCGAGGCGGAGCGGGCCTGGAACGAGCAGCAGAGTGCAGGCATTGATGCCTGGTTGCAGCGTGTCGGCGAGCACGAGTCGACCTGGGTCGGCGTCATCGGCGGCGACTTGCAATCCCTGAGCAGTTCCCCGTTGGCAAACCAGGAAATCCAGCGCCTGACCTTTTTGCGCGGTCTGGATTGGCCGGTGAGTCGGCGCCACCAGGGCCTGCCGTGGCTGAAGATCCCGTTTCCCAATGACCCGTCTGTGGGCAGCCTGGTGATCGAGTTGCCTCAGCGTTTTATGCCAGGACGCTACCGGGTGTTTTGGCGGGTGATCACTAATGGGGTGATTCCCGGGCTGTTCACGCTGCTGCTGTGCGTGGGGCTGTATCGATTGCTGGTCGTCCCGCTGAACAGCCTGCGCGAACAAGCCAATGCCTGGCGCGCCGACCAACTGACTGTGCGTTTATCGAGTCGCACCACCAATCGCTCGGATGAATTGGGTGAACTGGGCCGGGCCTTCGATCACATGGCCGAGCGCCTGCAAAGCACAGTGGCTCTGCAACAACAATTGCTGCGCGACCTGTCCCACGAATTGCGCACGCCACTGAGCCGGCTGCGGGTGGCCAGCGAAAGCGAGCAAGACCTGGGGCAATTGCGCGAACGCATTGGCCGGGAAGTCGACGGCATGCAGCGTCTGGTCGAGGACGCCCTGCAACTGGCCTGGCTCGACACCGAGCGCGCGCCGTTGCCCGATGAAGCGATCCAGGTCCAGGCCTTGTGGGAAATGCTCACGGAAAACGCCTGCTATGAAAGTGGCTGGCCGGCGCGTCAGTTGCACTGTGCCGTGGATGCATCCTGCTGGGTGCGCGGCCATCTCAATACCCTGGCCCAGGCGCTGGAAAACATTCTGCGCAACGCCATTCGTCATTCACCTGAGGGCGGTGTCGTGACGCTCGGTGGTCGGCGCGATGGCGACTTCTGGCACTTGTGGCTGGAGGACGAGGGCGGTGGAGTGGCGGACGAGGATCTTGAACGGATCTTCTCGCCGTTCATCCGGCTTGATGGATCGCGACCGGGGGATGGTGGGTTCGGGTTGGGGTTGAGCATTGCGAGGAATGCGGTGCTGCGGCAGGGTGGGCATCTATGGGCGGAAAACAGCGGGGCAGGGTTGCGGCTGAATATGCGTTTAGTAGCTGATGATGGTGGTGCCTGTCAGACCGCTTTCGCGAGCAAGCCCGCTCCCACATTGGAAATGTGTCAAGCAAACAATATGTGATCAACCCCGATCAAATGTGGGAGCGGGCTTGCTCGCGAAGAGGCCCTCCCAGCCACCACCGCGCTGATCATGCCGGAGCGTTCCCGTTTATGTGTACGACCTTTCCTAAAGGGTATTGCCGACACCTTATGCCTGATTCGACGGAATAGACTCGCGTTTTTCCTCGTCCTCAAGGAGTTCGGCATGAATGCATCCAGCGTCCCCGCAACCGACGACCGCTTCAATGAAGTGCTTGCGCTGATTCAAAGTGCCAAACAGCAAGCCATGCAGGCGGTGAATACCCAGCTGATTGAGCTGTATTGGCAGGTGGGTGCTTACATCAGTCGCAAGCTGGAAAAAGCCGAATGGGGCGATTCTGTGGTCAGTCAATTGGCTGAGCATCTGGCCCAGACTCAACCAGGGTTACGTGGTTTTACTCGCCCCAATCTGTTCCGCATGCGTCAGTTCTACGAGACTTACCGGGGTGACGAGAAAGTCTCACCGCTGGTGAGACAAATACCCTGGACCCATAATCTGGTCATCTTCAGTCAGGGCAAACTCCCGGAAGAGCGGGAGTTTTATCTACGAATGGCGGTTCAGGAGAAGTGGTCGAAGCGCGAGTTGGAGCGTCAGTTCAAAACTGCACTGTTCGAGCGTAGCGTGACCCAACCGGTAAAAACCTCCGCAGTGCTAAGACATACTCACCCTGCGGCGCTTGAGATTTTCCGCGATGCCTACATGGTCGAGTTTCTCGATCTGCCCGGCGGCCATGCCGAAACCGATCTGCATAAGGGGCTGCTGGCGCGTCTCAAGGAATTTCTGATCGAACTGGGTCGTGACTTCTGCTTTGTCGGCTCCCAATACCCGCTGCAAGTCGGCGGGCGTGATTTCGCCCTGGATCTGCTGTTCTTCCACCGTGGGCTCAACTGTCTGGTAGCCATTGAGCTCAAGGTCGGTCGGTTTGAGCCGGAGTATTTGGGCAAGCTGGATTTCTATCTGGAAGCGCTGGATCGCAATGAGCGCAAACCCCACGAAAACCCTGCCATTGGTGTGTTGCTTTGTGCCAGCAAGGATGACGAGGTGGTCGAGTACGCCCTTAACCGTAGCCTGTCGCCAGCGTTAATTGCCGAATACCAGACTCGCCTACCGGACAAGCAGTTGTTGCAGGCTAAATTGCATGAGTTTTATGCGCTGGATTTTGAGCAGGAGAAGAGCGGGTAATCTCCCTCTTATTCCCATTCGCCATAAGCCCCTTACTTTGCGTGATATGGCCTGCGCACGTTTGCCGGTATGATAGGCGCCCCCGCAGTCTGGATTGCGAATACGCCATGACCTTGCAGTACCCAACCATCGCCGATTGCGTCGGCAACACTCCGCTGGTCCGTTTGCAGCGCCTGCCTGGCGCCACCAGCAATACCCTTTTGCTCAAGCTCGAAGGGAATAACCCGGCGGGTTCGGTCAAGGACCGTCCGGCGCTGTCGATGATCACCCGCGCCGAATTGCGCGGGCAGATCCACGCTGGCGATACGCTGATCGAAGCGACCTCCGGCAACACCGGGATCGCCCTGGCCATGGCTGCCGCGATCAAGGGTTACAAGATGATCCTGATCATGCCGGACAACTCCAGCGCCGAGCGTAAAGCCGCCATGACGGCCTATGGCGCCGAGCTGATTCTGGTCAGCCAGGAAGAAGGCATGGAAGGCGCTCGCGACCTCGCCCAGCGAATGGAAGCCGAAGGCCGCGGCAAGGTGCTGGATCAGTTCGCCAACGGTGACAACCCCGAGGCGCACTACACCACCACCGGTCCGGAAATCTGGCGCCAGACCGAAGGCACCATCACTCATTTCGTCAGCTCGATGGGCACCACCGGCACCATCATGGGCGTTTCGCGCTACTTGAAAGAGCAGAATGACAACGTGCAGATCATCGGGCTGCAACCGATGGAAGGTTCGGCGATTCCGGGCATCCGTCGCTGGCCGCAGGAATACCTGCCGAAGATCTACCAGGCCGAGCGCGTGGACCGGATCGTCGACATGGCGCAAAGCGAAGCCGAAGACGTGACCCGTCGTCTGGCACGCGAAGAAGGCATCTTTTGCGGTGTGTCTTCGGGCGGTGCCGTGGCGGCGATGCTGCGCCTGTCCAAAGAAGTTGAAAACGCGGTGATCGTCGCGATCATCTGCGACCGTGGCGACCGTTACTTGTCGACCGGCATTTTCGACGCGCCCAACTGATGGCCAGGCAAGAGAGAGGCCTGCGCTTCCAGCCCACAGGCGGCAGCAAGGCCCCGCAAGTCCCGACCGGCAAAAAGCAGCGCTTGACCATTGAGCGCCTGGCCAATGACGGTCGCGGTATCGCGTTTTTCGAAGGTCGCACCTGGTTCGTCATCGGCGCATTGGCCGGTGAAGACGTCGAGGCGCGGGTCTTGGGTGCCCACGGCAAAGTGGTCGAGGCGCGCACCGAGCGCGTGTTCCAGGCCAGTGAATTGCGCCGCCCGGCACCGTGCGCTCATGCCGCTCGCTGCGGCGGTTGCAGCGTGCAGCATTTGCCCCACAACGAACAGCTCGCCCTGAAACAGCGCATGCTCGCCGAGCAATTGTCGCGGGTTGCCGGTGTCGAACCTGAAGAGTGGGTAGCGCCGTTGAGCGGTCCGGAATTCGGCTACCGTCGTCGCGCCCGAGTGGCGGTGCGTTGGGACATGAAAGCGAAAAAACTCGAAGTCGGCTTCCGTGCTGCCGGCAGTCAGGACATCGTCGCCATCAACGAATGCCCGGTGCTGGTACAGCCCTTGCAACCGATCATGACCCGCTTGCCGGAGATGCTGCGGCGCTTGAGCAAACCTCAGGCGCTGGGGCATGTGGAGTTGTTCAGCGGTTCGTCATTGGCGGTATTGCTGCGGCACATGGCGCCGTTGTCCGAAGCCGACATGACCATCCTCAAGGAATTCTGCGCGTTCCATGAAGCCCAGTTGTGGCTGCATGGTGACGGCGAGCCGCAACCGGTCGAGGCCGATCAGTCGCTGGGCTATCGCCTTGAACAGTGGGACTTGAACCTGGCGTATCGGCCGGGAGATTTCATTCAGGTCAACGCCGGGGTCAACGAAGCGATGGTGGCCCAGGCGTTGGCGTGGTTGGCACCGAAATCTGATGAGCGGGTTCTGGACCTGTTTTGTGGGTTGGGCAACTTTGCCTTGCCGCTGGCCAAAACCGTTCGCGAAGTGGTGGCGGTGGAGGGCGTGCAGGCGATGGTCGAGCGTGCCGCCGCGAATGCTGTCAGCAATAATCTGCATAATGCAAAGTTTTTTCAGGCCGATTTATCCCAGCCTTTGGCCGATGCCGAATGGGCCGATGAAGGCTTTTGTGCGGTACTCTTGGACCCACCTCGCGACGGCGCTTTCGAGGTGGTGCGCAAGCTTGCGTCCCTGGGCGCCAAACGATTGGTGTATGTGTCGTGCAACCCTGCAACGCTGGCGCGCGACACAGTCGAATTGATCAAGCAGGGCTACCGGTTAAAACGTGCCGGGATTCTCGATATGTTTCCTCAGACGGCACATGTCGAGGCCATGGCGTTATTTGAAGCGAGCTAGGACGGCTCGTCTGGTCCGACTGACCCGCTCGTGCAAAGCGCATTCGTCTTAGCCCCGCGAGTGCACACGGGTAGCGAAGGTCAGCGATTTGACGCATTGAATCTGCGTCGTAGGGAAGGTAAAGCAAGATGGTACAGGTGAGAGCACACCAGCCGATCAATACTGACGGCAGTATCAACCTCGAGGCTTGGCTCGATCATGCGGTCAGTGTCGATCTGGCACTGGATCGCGAAGCCTTGAAGGAAGCCTGCGAGTTCGCTCGCGAGGCCGAACAACAAGCCAATGCGGCGAAGAATCTGTGGTCCGAGGGGACCTCGAGTTTCCGCACGGGCCTTGAGATCGCCGAGATTCTCGCCGACCTCAAACTCGACCAGGATTCGTTGGTCGCGGCAGTCTTGTACCGCGGCGTGCGCGAAGGCCAGATCCAGTTGCCGGCGGTCAGCCAGCGCTTCGGTCCGGTGGTCGCCAAACTCATCGACGGCGTGTTGCGCATGGCGGCGATCAGCGCCAGCCTGAGCCCCCGTCAATCCCTGGTGCTGGGCACTCAAGGCCAGGTCGAGAACCTGCGCAAGATGCTGGTGGCCATGGTCGACGACGTGCGCGTCGCGCTGATCAAACTGGCCGAACGCACCTGCGCGATCCGCGCGGTGAAAACCGCCGACGACGAGAAGCGCAACCGCGTGGCTCGTGAAGTCTTCGACATTTACGCGCCGCTCGCCCACCGCCTCGGTATCGGTCACATCAAGTGGGAGCTGGAGGACTTGTCCTTCCGCTATCTTGAGCCTGACCAGTACAAGCAGATCGCCAAGTTGCTCCACGAGCGACGGCTGGATCGCGAGCGCTTTATCGCCGACGTGATGACCCAACTCAAAGACGAGTTGCAGGCCACCGGCGTCGATGCGGACATCAGCGGTCGGGCCAAACACATCTATTCGATCTGGCGCAAAATGCAGCGCAAGGGTCTGGAGTTCAGCCAGATCTACGACGTGCGCGCGGTTCGCGTGCTGGTGCCGGAAATGCGCGACTGCTACACCGCGCTCGGCATCGTCCACACCCTGTGGCGGCACATCCCGAAAGAGTTCGACGACTACATCGCCAACCCGAAAGAGAACGGCTACCGCTCGCTGCACACCGCGGTGATCGGCCCTGAAGGCAAAGTGCTGGAAGTGCAGATCCGCACCCATGCCATGCACGAAGAAGCCGAGCTGGGCGTGTGCGCGCACTGGAAGTACAAGGGCACCGACGTCAAGTCCGGCTCGAACCACTATGAAGAGAAAATCTCCTGGCTGCGTCAGGTGCTCGAGTGGCACGAAGAGCTGGGTGATATTGGTGGCCTTGCCGAACAACTGCGGGTCGATATCGAGCCGGACCGGGTCTATATCTTCACCCCGGACGGTCACGCCATCGACTTGCCGAAGGGCGCGACACCGCTGGACTTCGCCTACCGCGTACACACCGAAATCGGTCACAACTGCCGCGGCGCCAAGATCAACGGGCGGATCGTACCGCTCAACTACAGCCTGCAAACCGGTGAACAGGTCGAGATCATCACCAGTAAGCACGGCACGCCGAGTCGCGACTGGCTGAACCCGAACCTGGGTTACATCACCACCTCGCGGGCGCGGGCGAAGATCGTTCACTGGTTCAAATTGCAGGCCCGCGATCAGAACGTCGCGGCCGGTAAAACCTTGCTCGAGCGCGAACTCAATCGCCTCGGCCTGCCGCAGGTGGACTTCGACAAGCTGGCCGAGAAGGCCAACATGAAGACCGCCGAGGACATGTTCGCTGCATTGGGCGCAGGCGATTTGCGCCTGGCGCAATTGGTGAATCTGGCGCAGCAACTGGTCGAGCCGGAACGCGGCAACGAACAGCTGGAACTGATCCCGCGCAAAGCCACCGGCTACAAACCGGGCAAGCGTGGCGACATTCAGATCCAGGGCGTCGGCAACCTGATGACCCAGATGGCCGGCTGCTGCCAGCCGCTGCCGGGGGATGCGATCGTCGGTTACATCACCCAGGGCCGTGGCGTGAGCATTCACCGTCAGGACTGCGCCTCGGTGCTGCAACTGGCCGGGCGCGAGCCGGAGCGGATCATCCAGGTCAGCTGGGGCCCGGTGCCGGTGCTCACCTATCCGGTGGACATCATCATTCGCGCCTACGACCGTTCCGGTCTGCTGCGTGACGTGTCGCAGGTGCTGCTCAACGAGCGGATCAATGTGCTGGCGGTCAACACCCGTTCGAACAAAGAGGACAACACGGCGTTGATGTCCCTGACCATCGAGATTCCGGGGCTGGATGCGCTGGGGCGGTTGCTGGGGCGGATTTCCCAGTTACCGAACATCATCGAAACCCGCCGTAACCGCACGCCGTAATGATGAGCGCCGATCTAATGTGGGAGCGGGCTTGCTCGCGAAGAGGGAGTGTCAGTCGACATCAATGTTGTCTGACACACCGCTTTCGCGAGCAAGTCGAATCGTCGCACCGCCGCTCCCACAAGGGTTTTGCAGTGAGAGTGATTGATGTACAGCCTTGAAGATTTGCTGCACCTGATGAACCGTCTGCGCGACCCGCAGTACGGCTGCCCGTGGGACATCAAGCAAACCTACGCGACCATCGTCCCGCACACCCTGGAAGAAGCCTACGAAGTCGCCGATGCGATCGAGCGCGGGGACTTCGATCATTTGCAGGGGGAGTTGGGCGACTTGTTGTTCCAGGTGGTGTATTACAGCCAGTTGGCACGGGAAGAAGGGCGCTTCGAGTTCGATGGTGTGGTCGATAGCATCACGCGCAAACTGATCCGCCGTCATCCTCACGTGTTCCCCACCGGTGATCTGTATGCGCCGCTGGACATCCCGCGTCTGAATGAAGAGCAGGTCAAGCAACGCTGGGAAGAGATCAAGGCTGAAGAGCGTGCCGAGAAGTCTTCGGCGCCGCAGCAGTTGTCCTTGCTCGACGATGTGCCTGCTGCGTTGCCGGCGCTGTCCCGTTCGGCAAAACTGCAGAAGCGCGCAGGGCAGGTCGGTTTTGACTGGCCGGACGCCTTGCCGGTGCTCGACAAGGTTCGCGAAGAGCTCGATGAAGTGCTCGAAGCCATGGCCGACCATGACTCGGCAGCGATTGCCGATGAAGTCGGCGACCTGCTGTTTTCCGTGGTCAATCTGGCTCGGCACCTCAAGGTCGATCCGGAAACCGCACTGCGCAGTGCGAACTCAAAGTTTGAAAGACGCTTCCGATTTATCGAACAGGCATTGCGCGACACCCACCGTCCCATAGAAGATTGCACCCTCGAAGAGTTGGACGCCTTGTGGGGCGAAGCCAAACGTCAGGAAAAGAATTTGCCCAGCTGCGGTTGAGCAGTTGCCTAAGTGAGAAATAAGCACCATGAGCCTTTCCCTTCGCGACCAGTTGCTCAAAGCAGGGCTGGTCAATCAAAAGCAGGCCAAACAGGTCGGCAAAGAGAAGCAGAAGCAGCAACGTCTGGCCCACAAAGGTCAGATTGAACTCGATGACTCCCAGCAGCGTGCCGCTCAGGAAGCCATGGCCGAGAAGGTCAAGCGCGACCAGGAGCTGAACCGTCAGCAGCAGGAGAAAGCCGAAGCGAAGGCCCGCGCCGCCCAGGTCAAGCAATTGATCGAAGTCTCGCGCCTGCCCAAGTTGACCACCGAGGACTACTACAACTTCGTCGACGACAAGAAGGTCAAGCGCATCTCCGTCAACACGCTGATGCGCAACAAGCTCAGCAGCGGTTCGCTGGCGATCGTGCATCACGCTGGCGGTTACGAAGTGATCCCTCGTGAAGCGGCCCTGAAGATTCAGGAGCGCGATCCACAGCGCATCGTGCAGCTGAATGTGAAGACAGAAGAAGTCAGCGCCGAAGACGATCCGTACGCGGCCTATCAGATCCCTGATGATCTGATGTGGTAAGCCTTTGTGGCGAGCGAGCTTGCTCGCGTTGGGCTGCGTAGCGGCCCTGAAAATCTGGCAGCAATTGCCGATTTTTGTGAGTGCTACGCACTCAAGCGGGAGCAAGCTCCCTCGCCACAATTTCTCACTGGTTCAGGGGTTTGTCGTTTTCAATGCGGTCATTATGCAGAACGCGCTTCGCGCTGCTGCTCCAGTGTTTCAAGTTCGGCCTTGTATTTGTGGGCTTCGGTCTCGGAGTGGAACATCCCGACCAACAGGTCTTGTTGATGTACATCCCAGATGCGGATACCGGCGGCGATGCCTTCATGGGACATATGTGAATCGTCGCGTTCAGTTACTTTTACAGTCATCTGCTAGCTCCAATCTCTGTTATCTGCAGCAAGGCGTGTGCAGGCCTCTGTTATATGTTTTGTTAGCTGGCTAAGTAAACGGCAGAGTTCGGCAACCCATTCTTGCAGAATCGGCAAAAGTCCTGCAGCCCGCGAAATACGCGACATTCAGTCGCAGGCCATTGAGTTTCATGACAAATGTTTCATGTTCAAGAGGCAAAAAACCGCAGCTCAAGCCTGAAAAGGAAGAGTCTGCAGGGGCGGGATTTTGTGGCGAGGGGGCTTGCCCCCGTTCGGCTGCGAAGCAGTCGCAAATAACGGTTTGCCTGATACCCAGCGATTGCAGGTTTGAGGGCCGCTTCGCGACCCAACGGGGGCAAGCCCCCTCGCCACAAAAGCCCAATCGCATATGGATGTGATGCCTGGTTTCTTACAGGCAAAAAAACGCCCCGAACCAGTCGGGGCGTTTTTGTGTGCAGCGTAGCGGGGGAGGTATTACTTACCGGCCCAGCGCTTCAGTACCAGCGTGGCATTGGTGCCACCGAAGCCGAAGCTGTTGCTCATCACCGTGTTGATGGTGGCGTCTTCGCGAGTCTTGGTCAGGATTGGCATGTCTGCCACTTCCGGGTCCAGTTCGTCGATGTTGGCGGAACCCGCCATGAAGTTGCCTTCCATCATCAGCAGGCAGTAGATCGCTTCGTGAACGCCGGCGGCGCCCAGGGAGTGACCCGACAGGCTCTTGGTGGAGCTGATGGCCGGGGCCTTGTCGCCGAACACTTCACGCACACCTTTCATTTCCATGACGTCGCCGACCGGAGTCGAGGTGCCGTGGGTGTTCAGGTAGTCGATCGGAGTGTCGACGGTGGCCATGGCCATCTGCATGCAGCGGATGGCGCCTTCGCCGCTTGGGGCGACCATGTCGTAGCCGTCGGAGGTCGCGCCGTAGCCAACGATTTCCGCGTAGATCTTCGCGCCGCGGGCCAGGGCGTGTTCCAGCTCTTCGACCACGACCATGCCGCCACCGCCGGCGATGACGAAACCGTCACGCTTGGCGTCGTAGGCGCGGGAAGCTTTTTCCGGGGTCTCGTTGTACTGGCTGGACAGGGCGCCCATGGCGTCGAACAGGAACGATTGGCTCCAGTGTTCTTCTTCACCGCCGCCGGCGAACACGATGTCCTGCTTGCCCAACTGGATCTGCTCCACAGCGTTACCGATGCAGTGAGCACTGGTGGCGCACGCGGAGGAGATCGAGTAATTCACACCCTTGATCTTGAACGGCGTCGCCAGGCAAGCCGAAACGGTGCTGCCCATGGTCCGCGTGACGCGGTACGGGCCTACGCGTTTGACGCCTTTTTCGCGCAGGATGTCCAGCGCTTCCATCTGGTTCAAGGTCGACGCGCCACCGGAACCGGCGATCAGGCCGGTACGCACGTTGGAAACCTGCTCTTCGGTCAGGCCGGAGTCTGCGATGGCATCTTTCATGGCCAGGTAGGCGTAAGCCGCCGCATGGCCGACGAAGCGATAGATCTTGCGATCGATCAGCTCTTCGAGGGGAAGGTCAATGGAGCCGGAAACCTGGCTACGCAGACCCATTTCAGCATATTCCGGGTTGAACCGGATGCCAGGGCGGCTTGCACGCAGGTTAGCGGAGACGGTCTCTTTGTCATTGCCCAGGCACGAAACGATGCCCAGACCAGTGATAACGACGCGGCGCATGCGGATAACCCTTAGAAGTTGTCAGTGGAGGTGAAAACGCCGACCCGAAGGCCTTCGGCAGTATAGATTTCGCGGCCGTCGACGGTCACGGAACCATCAGCAATGGCCAGGTTCAGCTTGCCTTTCAGGACGCGCTTGATATGGATGTTATAGGTGACTTTCTTGGCGGTTGGCAGTACCTGGCCAAAGAATTTTACTTCGCCAGAACCCAGGGCGCGACCGCGGCCTGGCAGGCCTTGCCAGCCGAGGAAGAAGCCGACCAGTTGCCACATGGCGTCGAGGCCCAGGCAGCCCGGCATCACCGGATCACCTTCGAAGTGGCAGGCGAAAAACCACAGGTCCGGAGTGATATCCAGCTCGGCGACCAATTCACCTTTGCCGTACTTGCCACCTTCTTCGCTGATCAAGGTGATGCGATCGACCATCAGCATGTTCGGGGCGGGCAGTTGCGCGTTACCTGGGCCGAACAGCTCACCGCGACTGCAGCGCAGCAGGTCTTCCCGAGTAAAGGCGTTTTGTTTGGTCATGCGAGCTCCTCAATAGTCCATGCGGCAGGGTGGGGCGAATCTTCCCGGCCGATCGAAGCGTTCATGCCTCGAGTCAGCAGCCTACTCATAGACTATTGCGTTGTGGTGAAAGTCACAGCACCAAGGACATGAATGTACACTTGTGCACTGAAATTATTATTCAAGCCCCTTTTCGGGCCTGTTCGGGTGCCTAAGACTGCCGCACTTTCGTCGTTCACGCCAGTCGCAGATAGCCGAATGGCCTGTTCTACTGCACCCACCGCTGCAGAATTTGCTGCAGATCAGTGCGTTTGAAGGGCTTGGCCAGGTAATCGTTCATTCCCGCCGTTAAACACGCTTCGCGATCACCCTGCAACGCATTGGCCGTCAGGGCGATGATCGGCACATCAGCGCAGCCGGGCAATTGACGAATCTGTCGGGTGGCCTCGTAGCCGTCGATGACCGGCAATCGGCAGTCCATCAGAATCGCTTCGAAAGTCAGATTCCCGGCACTGCGTACTGCTTGTGCACCGTCGGTGACGACGCTGACAGTAAAGCCCAGACTGCGCAACATTGCTTCGACAACAGTGCGGTTGACCGGGTTGTCCTCCACCAGCAGCACATTGCGACCTTCGCCGTGGTCATCGCCGGTATGCCCTCGCGGGGTTAGCACCGGCAGTGGCTGCTTATACAGCGCCAAAGGGATTTCCAGGGTGAACGCCGAGCCAACGCCTTCTTCGCTCTGCGCGCGCAAGGTGCCACCCATCCGCTCAGCCAGGGTGCGGGCAATCGGCAACCCCAGCCCGGTTCCGCCGTAACGTCTTGAAATAGAACTGTCGGCCTGCTGGAACGCGTTGAACATCAACTCCAGGCTAACGGGCGGGATGCCGATTCCGCTGTCGCGTACGGTGCAGGTGAACCACAGCAGTTCATGATCCAGGGACTGCCACTGCGGTTCGATCGTGACGCGGCCCCGTTCGGTGAACTTCAGCGCGTTGCCGACCAGATTGACCAGAATCTGCCGGATTCGCGTTGGATCGCCCTGAACCTGAAGGGTGCGCATGTCTTCGGGGATCCGCAGTTGCATGTCTAGCCCGCGTTGCACCGCGCTGTGCTGGAACGACTGGGCGCAGCTGCTGATCAGGTCTGCGAGGTTGAACGGAATATGTTCCAGCTCCAGTTCCGAGCGCTCGATGCGCGAGAAATCGAGAATGTCATTGATCACTTTGAGCAGGTGTTCGGTGGATTCCGAGGCCAGCGCCGCGTATTCGATCTGCTCCTCGGTCATCTCAGTGGTTTCCAGCAGTTGCAGCATGCCCAGCACGCCATTCATCGGCGTGCGCAACTCGTGACTCATCATCGCCAGGAAATCGGATTTGGCGTTGTTGGCCTTTTCCGCTTCTTCGCGGGTCTGGATCAATTGCGCCATGGCCTGATGCTGTTCACGACTGGCTTGCTCAAGGCCCTGGGCAAGGTTGTTGATGTGTTGCGACAGGGCGCCCAGTTCGGTGTCGTCGACAATCGGCAGGGGCGTTTTGTAGTCGCCTTCCTGGATCGCCTTGACCGCATTGCCGATGTCGTGGATCGGTTGAGACAGGCTGCTGGCCAGGCGCCGGGCCAGCAGAAATGTAAACAGCAGAGCGAACAAGGCGAGGATCCCGGCCTTGAAGAGGATTTCCTGCTGGCGCTGGTTGAACGCGTCATTGGACAGGCCGACGATCACCCGGCCCAGATAATCCTCGCCCGGTGCACTGGCAACGGTACGACTGTTCTGGAAAAAGTCATTGTTGAGCGCGATGCGTTGCAGGCGCACCGGCGCCTGGAACACTTCGACTTGATGCGAGCGATTGTGTGCTTCCGACGGTTGCTCGACATACACCAGAATCCGGTTGGTGCTGTCCTGTACTTCCAGAAAGCGTACGTTGGGCGTGGCCAGGGTGGCCTTGAGCAAACTCTCGAGCACCTCGTTGTTGCCTGAAATCACCCCGTATTCGGTGGCCGGCGCCAGTTGATTGGCGATTAGCTGACCGGTGTGATTGAGTTCCTGACGCAGGTCCTGGATTCGCACGAAGGTAAAAAAACTGATCAGCAGCAAGGTCAGCAACAGGGCCGGGCCGAGGCTGATGATCTGGGTGCGGGTATTGATGTCCCAACCGCGACGGAAGGTCATGGGCGGTGTTCTCCTTCGGCCAGCTGTGTTGCGACAGAGGCTTCATTCATCGGTTCAATACTGAGTGAACGAGCCACTTGCGGGTTGCTCAAGACCTTGAAGTGCTGCGGATAAAGTGCGCGTGGCCAGGTGTTCGAGGGGCGGTCGAGCAGTTCGTCGAGAATCTTCAGCCAATCGTTCTGGTCGCTGTAAGTACTGGCCAGGCTACCGGCCCTGACAAAGGCTGCGTTGGGACCGATCAACGCCAGTTGCCGGGCATAGCTGCTGAGCAGCAAGTTTTTCACGGTTTTCGGGTTGTACAGATCAGGGTCGTCCAGGCCCAACAGCACGTCACTGTTTTTCAGCAGGGCCTGCAAGGGGCGGCTGTCATGGGTGTTTTCCCAACGCTCGGTGACCACTTCAAGGCCCAAGGGCAGGGCAGCCTGACGCAGTTCTTTCAAAAGGAATTCGCTGTGGCTGTCGAAAAGCACACCGACCCGGCGGGCCTCAGGCAGGAGCAGTCGGGTCAGGCGCAACTGTCGCTCCAGCGGCGGATCGCTCCAGAGCAGGCTCAGGTGCGATGGCAGGTCATTGCCCAAGCGTTGATGGGCTTGCAAACGACTGATGCGCAACACCAGCGTCGCCGGGCCTTGGGCGTCTTGCAGGCGCCAGTCGAGGCTGGGTAAGTCGAGCAGCACCAGGCGGGTGTCGACGGGCAATTGGCCTGGCGCCGGCAGGCTGGCGACAAGCTGGAAGCGCACATTGTCGGTGGGGCGCAACTCGCTGAGGGCTTGAACGAAAGACTGCACGCCGGGATTGCCCTCGGCGCCAGTCAGCAGAATGTCGGCGGCCCGTGCCGGCAGACTGCACAGCAGCCCGATAAACACCAGGCACAACCCCGCCAGCAGGCGGCCAAGGGTTGGCGTCTTCGGTGACGGGCGATGTTGCATCTTAGAACTCCAGCTCCGCGCTGAAGTAGAGCACTCGGCGATCGTCGTAGTTGTTGTCGACGAAGGTGGTGGGCTGATTGTCGAGGCGTTGCTGGAGGACCCCGGCCAGCTCCAGATTGGCTTTGCCCAAACCGATGCGTTTGGCGATGCGGGTGTCGACCCGTTCGAAGCGATACCCGTTGAGGGCGTCGGCACCATAGTAGAAGAGCGCGCTGTTCCAGCCCAGGCCCCAGTTGCGAAGCCAACCGGCGGAGCCGCTGTTGCGCGCAGTCTGTTGTGCATCCAGCGGGTTGCTGGCTTGCGCATCGACATAGGCATAGGTCAGGCGCAAACGATCGGCACTGCTGACGCGCCAATCCAGTTGGGTTTCAGTCCCGGTGAAGCGCGAGCTGTTCGAGTTGCTGGCGATGTACTGGTTGTTGCGTAGCGGTTCACTGATCATGCCGGTGATTTCGTCGTAGAACAGCTTCACATCGACCGCCAATCCCCACTCTGCGAAGTAGCCGTTGTAGCCCAATTCCCGAGAGCGCATGCGTTCTTGCTCGAGGTCGCCCGGGCCACGGGTCTTGACGAAATAACGGGCGCTGGACTGGCCGTAGGCACTGGGTTTCAGGTTGGTGACCTGGTAGCTCCAGTTGACGTTGTTCTCGAACATGTCCGGCGAACGGATGGCTTCCGAATACACCGCGCGCAAGCCGTGGCGCGGGTTGATCAGGTAATTGACCGCCACCCGCGGGGTCAGCGAGTTGCCGGTCAATTGCGTGTCTTCGTACATCGCCCCGCCCTGCAACAGCCAGTGCTCGGTGGCGCGCCACTCGAGTTGGCCGAACGCCCGCCAGGTGGTGTCGTCGAGCGTGCCATTGAAGTAGGTCTCGGAATCTGCCCGGTCGTAACGATAGTTCATGCCGCTGACCAGCCGCAGACTGTCGGACAGGCTGAGCGTGTCTTGCAGTTCGAGGTCGTAGCGCGATTCCCGGGCACTCTGGTCAATGTCGCCACAGAGGGTTTGCCGGGCGCCGTTTTGCCATTGCCTCAGTACCTGATTGCCCAGCGCACGTTCAGCCGCAGTTCCTGCCGGTGCGCCCGAACCGGTGTAGCGGTTCATGTTGCGCGCCAGACGTTCGGTGTAATTGGGATTGAGCTGCCAAAGTTGGGTCAGTTCCGGGCTGAACGAGACCTCGGCATCGCAGGCTCGCCAGGTTTGCTGGCGATCCCAGTGTTGCGCCGAGCCTTGAATATAAAGGCTGTGATCGGGATTGATGTCCAGATTCCAGCGCAGCGAGCCGGCATAGTCCTTGGCGATGACGTCGGAATTGTTCCCGGCGGCGGTAATCCCTGAAAATACGGGACGATAGGTATAGGGCCGCTGGTTGGTCCCGTCCTTGGCATTCAGTTGCCAGTCGATGCTCTGGTTTTCATTGAGCGTCTGGCTGACGGCGAGGCTGAAGCGGTTCAAGCGACGGCTGTCGCGGTAATCGGCACCGGTGCGGTTCGAGTCGAAGCCATCGTCTTGTTGGCCGGACAGCGACAGACGCAAGTCGCCGCTGTCCCAACCCATGCCCTGGCTGGCGTAGAAATCATTGATACCGCGCTGGCCACGGGTGACTTTCAGCCGCGTGCCGTGGCTGTCGGCCGGTTTGCGGGTGATGATATTGACCACCGCCATCAGCGCGTTGGCGCCGTAGCTGACGGTGTTCGGGCCACGGAAAACCTCGATGCGCTCGATGTCTTCCATGGCCACCGGAATATCACTCCAGTCCACCGTGGCCAGGCCGGCGCGGTACACCGAGCGGCCGTCGATCAACACCTGCATGCGCCGCGCTTCACTGGCATTGGTGCCGTGATAGTTCACCGCCGCCTGATTGCCGCTGATATTGCCGACCATCATCCCCGGCACCAGCCGTAGCAACTCGCTGATGTCCCGCGCGCCGCTGGCATTGATCAGTTCGCTGTCGATCACCGTCATGCTCCCCGGCACGGCCGCAGGCGACTGCTTCAGGCGTGTCGCCGTCAGCACTTGCGGCAACGGATCATTGTCGAGGAACAGGTCGTCGGCCAGCAATGGCGAGCTGAAGATCAGCGCCAATACCAGCGGCGAGCGAGGGCAGGGAAAGCCAAAAGACACGGCACGGCCTTGATAGCGATTAGTTGGCGCGCATGTTAACCGAGCGCAAAGACTTTTCCAGTCACGTTATGGGCATTTTCCTCGGTTTTCTTGGTCTTCTTCCTACAAGTGTCGGTAATTGATGCTGGGGCTGGCCGCGACCGGGCCGCTCCGTATAATGCCGGCATCGCCACTGGTATGGATTAACGGATTGCATATGACTGAACAGCGCCCAATTGCGGTCCTGGGAGGCGGAAGTTTTGGTACCGCCGTGGCTAATCTGTTGGCCGAGAATGGGCATCAGGTCCGGCTGTGGATGCGCGACCCGGAACAGGCCGAGGCCATTCGGGTCAATCGTGAGAACCCACGTTACCTCAAAGGCATCAAGATTCTTCCGGCAGTGGAAGCGGTCACAGACCTGCAAGCCACCCTGGAGGCCTGCGACCTGTGCTTCGTCGCGCTGCCGTCCAGCGCGCTGCGCTCGGTGCTGGTCCCTCACGCCGAACGTTTGAGCGGCAAACTGCTGGTGAGCCTGACCAAAGGCATCGAAGCCCATACGTTCAAGCTGATGAGCGAGATCCTTGAAGAAATCGCCCCGCAAGCGCGCATCGGCGTGCTGTCGGGCCCGAATCTGGCCCGTGAAATCGCCGAACACGCGCTGACCGCCACGGTGGTCGCCAGCGAAGACGAAGAGCTTTGCCAAAGAGTCCAGGAAGCGCTGCACGGCAAGACCTTTCGTGTGTACGCCAGCGCCGACCGCTATGGCGTGGAGTTGGGCGGGGCGTTGAAAAACGTTTACGCGATCATCGCCGGCATGGCGGTGGCGTTGGGCATGGGTGAAAACACCAAGAGCATGCTGATCACCCGGGCATTGGCGGAAATGACCCGCTTCGCGGTGAATCAGGGCGCCAACCCGATGACGTTCCTTGGGCTGGCGGGCGTGGGCGACTTGATCGTGACGTGCTCGTCGCCCAAAAGCCGGAATTATCAGGTCGGGTTTGCCCTCGGTCAGGGGTTGAGCCTTGAGGATGCGGTGACGCGTCTTGGCGAAGTCGCCGAAGGCGTGAACACCCTGAAGGTACTCAAGGCCAAGGCGCAGGACGCGGGCGTGTATATGCCGCTGGTCGCCGGATTGCATGCCATCCTCTTCGAAGGGCGCACGCTGGAGCAGGTCATCGGTCTACTGATGCGTGCCGAGCCTAAAACCGACGTCGATTTTATCTCCACCAGCGGTTTCAACTAAATACCCCATCTACAGGGCAGGGAGCGAAACATGAATGATCCGAAGGTAGAAGCCAGGTACGAATCCATCCTGCTGCGGGTGCTGTGGATGATTGTCTATGTGCTGGTCTGGCAAGTGGCGCAATTGATCCTCGGTGCGGTGGTGTTTGTACAGCTGATCTATCGTTTGATTTATGGCGCACCGAGCGCCAGCTTGATGAATTTCGGCGACAGCCTGAGCCAGTTTCTGGCGCAGATCGGTCGATTCGGCAGCTTTCACAGCGACCAGAAGCCCTGGCCGTTCGCCGACTGGCCGACGCCGCGTACACCGGAAGGTGAAGCCCCGCACGTTGTGGCGCCAGCACCGCACCCGGCCCGAGATGAGGAACCGAAGCTATGAAACTCTGGGTATTGCGTCATGGTGAAGCCGAACCTCACGGTACTCGCCCGGATTCCGAGCGGGCACTGACCGTCAAGGGGCGTGAAGAGGTGTTGCGCACTGCCGCCCAATTGATCGGCCAGCCGTTAACCGCCATTTATGCCAGTCCTTATCATCGAGCGCAGGAGACGGCAGAAATTGTGCGTACGGCGCTGGGTTTCGCGCCGGAGATCCGCACGGTCGACTGGCTCAAGCCCGACAACTATCCGCAAGCGGTGGCGGAGCAGTTGGTGTCCGTGGATCACGCACTGCTGGTCAGCCATAACCCGCTGGTCGGTAACCTGCTGGGCTATTTACAGCATGGTCATGTGCAGGAGCCGGAGAAAGTCGGCACAGCCGGGTTGGCGGAGCTTGAGGGTGACGAACTGCTGGTCGGGGCGATGAAGCTCAACGGCATCAAGCACCCATAGTCCCTGAAGAAACCGGGCTAATGTGGGAGCGGGCTTGCTCGCGAAGGCGGTGTGTCAGGCAACAATGGTGTCGACTGATACTCCCTCTTCGCGAGCAAGCCCGCTCCCACAGGTTAAGTGTCGCTCCTGATTTTTTTGTGTGAAATAGTCAACCAAGCACTTGCTTGGTTGACTACGCTTGCTCCAGACAAAAAATAATGGAGCAAGTCGCATGTCTGCTGCTTTCCGTTTGCCATTGGACGCCTTCTACGAGCGTGAAACCCGTCATTCCCGCCAGCGCTTTCTGGTCCAGCCGACGGGGGGCGGCCAGGTCGAGACGTTGACCTGGGCCGACGTCGGCCATCAGGCGCGCTGTGCCGCCCACTGGCTGCGGGCTCGCGAATTGCCACAAGGCAGCCACATCGCGCTGATCTCGAAAAACTGCGCCCACTGGATCATCGCCGACCTGGCGATCTGGATGGCGGGGCATGTCTCGGTGCCGCTGTATCCCAATCTGACCGCCGATTCCGTGGCCCAGGTACTCGACCATTCCGAAGCCGCACTGGTGTTCATCGGCAAGCTGGATGACTGGCCGGGCATGTCCGCCGGGGTCAGGTCCGATCTGCCAACCATCAGCCTGCCGCTGTGCCCGGCCGGCACCTTCGATTTCAGCTGGGCCGATCTGCAGCGCAGCTCGCCGATTCAGGACGACCCCAAACCCACCGCCGATCAACTGGCGACTGTTATTTACACCTCTGGCACCACGGGCCAACCCAAAGGCGTGATGCACAGTTTTGGCAACTTGGGATTTGCCACCACTCGTGGCACGCAGTTGTTTGGCCTGAATGAGTCGGATCGCCTGCTGTCCTACCTGCCGCTGTGCCACGTCGCCGAACGGATGTTTGTCGAGTTGGCGTCGATTTATACCGGGCAAACGGTATTTTTTGCCGAGAGCCTCGATACCTTTATCACTGATCTAAAACGTGCCCGGCCGACCGCGCTGTTCGGCGTGCCGCGAATCTGGACCAAATTCCAGATGGGCGTCTACAGCAAGATCCCGGCTAAACGCCTCGACTTCCTGCTCGGCTTGCCCTTCATTGGCAAACGGGTAGGGCACAAAGTCCTTGCCGGGCTGGGGCTGGACGCCTTGCGCATCGCCTTGTCCGGCGCGGCGCCAGTGCCGCAGACCTTGCTGCTCTGGTACCGAAAACTGGGGCTGGATGTGCTGGAGGTGTACGGCATGACCGAAAGCTGCGGTTATTCCCACATCGGCCTGCCGGGTCAGAACAAACCCGGCTGGATCGGCAAGCCATGCCCGGAAGTCGAAGTGCGCATCGAACCGTCTGGCGAAGTACTGGTGCGCAGCGGCGCGACCATGCTCGGCTATTTCAAGGAACCTGGGAAAACCGCCGAAGCCATCACCGAGGACGGTTTCCTGCGCACCGGTGACAAGGGTGAGGAAGATGCCGAAGGCAACCTGCGCCTGACCGGGCGCCTGAAGGAAATTTTCAAAACCAGCAAAGGCAAATACGTCGCCCCCGCACCGATTGAAAATCGCCTGGCGGTGCATGCGCGGATCGAACAAGTGTGCGTGGTTGGCGATGGGCTGAGCGCACCACTGGGGTTGTGCGTGCTGTCGGCAGTCGGTCAGCAGGACGCGAAGGGATCGGCCCGGGCGGGCTTGCATTCAAGCCTGGAAAAACTGCTGGAGGAGGTTAACGGCGTCCTCGACAGGCATGAGCGCTTGCGTCGATTGGTGGTGGTCAAGGACAGTTGGGCGGTGGAAAACGGCTTCCTGACACCGACCCTGAAGATCAAACGCAACATGATCGAAGCCGCTTACGGTGCACGCTTTGAAGAATGGAGCGAGCGTAGCGAGGCGGTGCTGTGGCAGGATTGAGCCACGAACAACTCCAGCAAAGGAACGTAACGATGAGTCTGTGGCGCACCATTCCCAACGTCGAGCAGTTGAACGCAATCGGGAAAAATACCATCAGCGAAGTGCTGGATATTCGCTTTGAAGCCTTCGATGACGAGTCCCTGACTGCCAGTATGGTCATCGACCATCGCACGCATCAGCCCTTTGGTTTGCTGCACGGCGGCGCCTCGGTGGTGTTGGCCGAAACCGTCGGCTCGATGGCCAGTTACCTGTGCATCGACGCCAGCAAGTTTTATTGCGTGGGCCTGGAAATCAACGCCAACCATTTACGCGGTCTGCGCAGTGGGCGAGTGACGGCGGTGGCCAAGGCGATTCACATCGGTCGCACCACCCATGTCTGGGATATTCGGTTGAGCAGTGATGAAGGGAAGGCCAGTTGTGTGTCGCGGCTGACCATGGCGGTTGTTCCGTTGGGGGAACAACCGCCGTCTCGTTGATAGCGATACAGCCGCTGCGTTCACATGTGTGTCATCTGATGGGACAGATTGGAACGTGAGTAGCTACGTTGCCTGCGCGTCGTCTCGCTAGTCATGTAGAAGATTTCGGTGGCTGCCGGGTCATAGTCCGCATTGCTTGAAGTCGGCACGTCCTCTCGGGTGATGCCGGTGCCGACCGTGTTCTTTTCCAGATCCCAGGACGTTTGCCCCAGTTCTGCACTCAAGCCAGGTGTTGCGGTGGTCACGAAGGTCGAACGCAAGTCGCTGATGGCGTTACTGATCGCTCGACTCACCGCAGCTTGAGTGTTTAGGTCCAATCCGCTGTATCCCGGTATCTGCGCGACGGCCAGATTGGCTATTTGTCCGAGTGAGGAAAAGAAATGCCGACTGCTGTATCCGACGACAGCTTTTGATAGGTCGAATGTAGGCCCACCGCCTTTGGACGGTTTGGTTGGCGTGCCCCGCAGTCCCCTTACACCGGAAGCGCCGGCCGCACCGGCCGCCGTCGCCGTAGAGCCCGCAAGGATGGACTGTAGGGCTTTACCCGTAGGCTCGGCCCCGAACAGCACCGAGCCACCATAGCCCATGGCACCTCCAACGACCCCCACGGCGCCCATGCTGGCAAGTCCGGTTACGAAGTCTGCGCGGCCGACGGAGGGGTTGCTCGGGCCGGCATTGGCAAGATGTTGGGAGGTCAGTTCGCGAAACGTTGTACCGAAAGCGCTGCCGATTTGAGTGACGGCTGCCGTATTACCTTTTGGATCGAGCATTCCGAGCAAGGAAGGTGCCGCCCCCAGCGCTGCGCCCAAAGCGGCACCGCCGACTTTCGCAAGCACAGGCCCCCAACTGTCAGGATCATCGACGGAGATTGGAGATTGGGCCCAGTTGGCGCTCGCATAACCGCTGATGCCGCCCGTGATTGCACCCGCTGTAGCGCCAGTAATTGTCACTCCCACGCTCATGGGCGAAATAAACGCGGTCATTGCATATTGCACGGTGGCGGCGATCAAGGCGCTCGGCAGTTCTCGGGCCGCCGTCGCAGCCATCGCCTTGACGGTGTCGATCCCCGCCAGTCCTTGCAGATCGACAAACCTGACCGGATTGCCGTGCACCATGGCAAACAGATTCAAGCCATCGGCAGTGCCTGCCGGGTCGGCGTTGAGCCAGCGCCCCCACCAGTGGGCGTAGTATCGTTGCCCGTAGTAGTACAGTCCGGTGGCATCACGTTCCTGGCCTGAGTATCGCCGGGTCTTGTAGCTGGCCTGCACCTTGTCCGGGCCGGCCCACCATGAAGTGCCGCCATAGGGGGAGTAGTTTTCCTCGCTGATCAGCTCGGCGTGTTGTCCGAGTTCCAATGTATTGGAGCCCAAATGATTGCTCAGGCTGTAACGATACTGATCGGCGCCGGGGCCACCGGAGGTCCAGTGCAGAACCTGGACGGCGCAGCGTCCGGCCTGCACCGAAATAACGTGCAATGTTTCTCTCGGTGCCTGGCGTATTTCCAGGTCCGGCAAATACCGTGTCTCGTGCGTTCGTGTTGAGGAGCCACTGTGGACGAGGCGAATTTTCCGCCTACGCTGACCGGCGTCGTCGTAAACATACAGTTCGCTGTCGTCCGGTGCGTTCTCGCGCACCACCTGATCAACACGGCGCAGACGGTTGTTCAGGCTCCAGCTCAGATCCTGGCCTGGCTGCAACTGTCTTTTATTGCCATTGGCATCAAATCCGGCGGTAATTTCATCCTCGCCGGGCAGCCCGCCGTCAGCCTTTTGCGCCAGCCCCCGATTGCTGTATTTCGAAATCGCCATCTGCTGTGTCCAGCTGTGGCTGGCAGCGCTATGAACCAGTGTCGTGAGGTTGCCACCGGGATCGTAGGTGTACCTCTGGCGGTAGTTTTCCAGTTGCCCAGGATCCGGTGGCGACGCAAAGACAGGCTCCTGCGGGCCGTTCTGGGTGTTGATCCGCTGCCAGCCGGTGGCCTCTATCAGCTGATACAAACTGTTATAGGTGAACGTGCTGACCGGTTCGATCTTCTGGTTACGAAAAAAGCGGGTGCGCTGGGCCATGTCGTTGATGCTGAGGATATTGCCGACCGGATCATAGCGGTACAGCAGATGTTGCAGCAGTGGTTGACCAGCAAGCCCGGCGCTGATTTCCAGCAGTCGACCGTCCTGCGGGTCGTATCGATTTTCGCTGATCACGCCATTGCCGGCGGTCTGGCGCACGATGTTGGCGAAAGCGTTGTATCGAATGTCGCTCAGCAGCAATGTGTCATGGGTTTGTCCTGAGAGTTTCAGGCGAATCTGGCCGAGTTGGCCGGCGACGTTCAGATCCGAGAACTGGACGTTGCCCTGCGCATCTTCCTGGCTGACTGTATCCCCCAAGGCGTTATAGCCAGTGCGGGTGACCGCGCCGTCACCGGCTTCATGCAACAGGTCTCTTTGGGCTTCGTCAGCGGGCCAGTCCGGCTCGTCCAACGCCGTGAGAAAATGCCGGGTCTGGGAACTGACTCCGCCCGTCAGCGCGAAGTCATTGAAGAGCACAGTGCCGGCACTGTCGTCATGACGGATCAACTGACCGCATTGATTGTGCGAAGCAGATTCCGGGGAGTTGTCGCCATAAGTGTAAAACGAACGGTTTCTTGCGGGTGTGCCTTGAGCCTGCTCGACGGTTTTGACCGGGCGCAGCAACAGGTCGTATTCGGTTCGAACCTGAGTGAGCAGACTGTCCCAGCCGATGAGGTTTTGCCCGGCTACACCGGACAGGGTCAGCCGGCTTCCCGCATCCACGCTGTCACTGTAGAGAGGCGCACCCGTGAGGCTGAAAACTGTCATCAGGTTTGGCCGGGCGTCCGGCTCGGTCTCAAGCAGCTTGAACAGGCGAGGGTCACGGCTGATCGTCGGGCGACCTGCGGCGTTATAGGATTGACGGTAAATCCGAGGCTCTGCTGTCTCACCGGGTGTGTCACGGTAGTACGACACAGTGGCGACATTGAGCCCTCGCGGATCCTTCACGGAAACTGTCGGGGTTCTTGTATGCATGGAAGCAGCCTCCTGGAACAGCTTCGAGTCGGACACAGTTACTCGCGGTTGCTCCCGACGTGTCAACTGTCAGAAATAACAGGTAAGTGAGGTGTTCGACGAATGCCCGGATTGTTTTTCATCGATGAAACGACGCTGTCATCATTCCTGTCAGTTACGGTCATTGCTGTAGGACACGGTCTTACGGACAATCAACCTCTGTTTTTTTGCACATGGATCTGCCGGAATGTCGCAACAGATATTTTTCGCCCACGCCAATGGCTTTCCTTCGGGGACCTACGGCAAGTTGTTCGCAGCGCTGGCGCCCGAGTATCAAGTGACGCATCTGGAGCAGCACGCCCATGACCCGCGTTTTCCGGCAGACGACAACTGGAACAACCTGGTGGATGAGCTGATTCATCACCTCAAGCAGCAACCGGAGCCGGTCTGGGGCGTCGGCCATTCCTTTGGCGGCGTTCTGCATTTGCACGCCGCGTTGCGTTGCCCTGAGCTGTATCGCGGCGTGGTGATGCTCGATTCGCCGGTGCTGACCCGCGCCGATCAATGGGTAATCCGCGCCGCCAAGCGCTTCGGTTTCATCGATCGCCTGACCCCGGCCGGCCGCACATTGGGACGACGGGAAGAGTTCGCCGATCTGGACGCGGCCCGCCTGTATTTCGCCGGTAAAACCCTGTTTCGTGGCTTTGATCCGGAATGCTTCGACGCCTATCTTCAACATGGGTTGCACAATGTCGGCGGCAAGCTGCGCCTGCGTTTCGACCCGGCCACGGAAATCAGCATCTACCGCGGCGTGCCCCACACCAGCCCCGGCCGTGCACGGCAGTTGAAAGTGCCGCTGGCGGTGGTTCGCGGGCACAAGAGCCGCGTGGTGATGCGTCATCACGCCCGTTCCGTCGGGCGCATGCCCCTGGGCGAATCCTTGACCATGCCCGGCGGCCATATGTTTCCCCTCGAACGTCCACAAGACACGGCCACGCTGCTGAAGAATCTGTTCAGTCGCTGGGAAGGTCGCAGCCAACAGGATTGCGCATGAACAGCGGCGTCGAAGAAGTTCGCCTGAGCCTGCCGCATATCGAGTTGGCGGCGCACCTGTTCGGTCCCGAGGACGGCTTGCCGGTGATCGCCTTGCACGGCTGGCTGGACAACGCCAACAGCTTTGCCCGGCTGGCGCCCAAACTCAAAGGCTTGCGCATCATTGCGCTGGACATGGCCGGGCATGGTCACTCGGGGCATCGACCGAACGGCGCCGGTTACGCGCTGTGGGACTACGCCCACGATGTGCTGCAAGTAGCCGAGCAGTTGGGGTGGAAACGTTTTGCGCTGCTGGGACATTCCCTGGGGGCGATCGTCTCGCTGGTGCTGGCCGGGTCGTTGCCGGAGCGGGTCACGCATCTGGCCTTGATCGACGGCGTCATTCCTCCTACAGACAAAGGCGAAAACGCCGCCGAGCGCATGGGCATGGCCCTGCAAGCGCAGCTGGATCTGCGGGAAAAACGCAAGCCGGTCTACAACACCCTCGACCGCGCCATCGAAGCACGAATGAAAGGCTTGGTGGCGGTCAGTCGCGAAGCCGCCGAACTGCTGGCCCAGCGCGGCTTGATGCCGGTGCCGGGCGGTTATACCTGGCGCACCGACAACCGCCTGACCCTGCCATCGCCGCTACGTCTGACCACGGAACAGGCGATGGCTTTCGTCCAGCGCGTCGGTTGTCCCGCACACCTGGTGGTTGCAGCTGACGGCATGCTCGCCAAACATCCAGAGTTGCTGGAGCGTCTACCCTTTAGCCGGGAACAGTTGCCTGGCGGCCATCATTTGCACCTGAATGACGAATCCGGTGCAGACCTTGTCGCAGACTGTTTCAATCGGTTCTTCGCCATTCCTTGACTTGCGTCGGGCAACTGTCGAGGCTGGGCGGGTTGAAATGGGAGACAACCATGATAGATCTGTACACCGCTGCGACCCCGAATGGCCACAAGGTCTCTATCGTGCTCGAGGAACTCGGCCTGCCCTACACGGTGCATGCCTTGAGTTTCGACAAAAAGGAACAGAAGTCCCCGGACTTTCTCAAGATCAATCCCAATGGGCGGATTCCGGCGATTGTCGACCGTGCCAATGGCGATTTCGCCGTGTTCGAGTCCGGTGCGATTCTTATTTACCTCGCCGAGATGACCGGCAAACTGCTGCCCCAGGACCCGAAAGGGCGCTCGGTGGTGTTGCAGTGGCTGATGTTCCAGATGGGCGGAATCGGGCCGATGCAGGGCCAGGCCAATGTGTTTTTCCGTTATTTCCCGGAAAAACTCCAGGGCGCCATCGACCGTTATCAACACGAAACCCGGCGCCTGTATGAAGTGCTGGACACGCGTCTGCAAGCCGTAGAGTTCCTGGCGGGCGAATACAGCATTGCCGACATTGCCACTTATCCGTGGGTCCGTGGCCATGAATGGTCCGGTGTCGCGGTGGATGGCTTGTCAGCCTTGCAGCGCTGGATGGCGACCATGGACGCACGCCCTGCGGTACAACGCGGTCTACTGGTGCCCGAGCGCATCGATGACGACAGTGTCATCAAGGGCGCCCAGGCCATGCTGATTCGATGAGTCTATCCATGCGTTCTCTCAGTCTTCTGGCGCTGTGTTGTTTCAGTCCTCTGTTATTTGCCGCTGATATCCCTGGCAGTCAGGACTTGCCGATCGTGCCGCGTATGGCCGATGCGCAGATCGTCGACTATCGCCCGGCTGTCGAGCTTGAGCGGATCTACCCTCTGGGTTCGATCCGCAAGATCAGTGGCCAGCTGCGCTTTGACGGCCAAGTCACCGCCCGGGGTCAAACCACCTCGGTGACTTACGAGTTGCCACCGGAGCATTCCTCGACCGATGCCTTCACCACCGCTCGCGAAGCCTTGCAGAAACAGGGCGCCGAGTTGCTATTCTGGTGCCAGGCCCGGGATTGTGGCGAAAGCAGTCTGTGGGCCAATGAAGTCTTCGGCAACGCCAAGCTGTATGGCGCCGATAATCAGCAGGCTTATCTACTGCTGCGTCTGGCAGCCCCTCAAGACAACACACTGGTGGCGCTTTACGGCATCACTCGCGGCAATCGCAAAGCCTATCTGCACGTCGAGCAGTTCGACGCTGCTGCACCATTGGGCGATTTGGTGCCCACTTCCGCGACCTTGCTGCGACAGCTAAAAAGCACTGGAAAACTCGATTTCCCCAAACTCGGCGGCGACCCGGACGAAACCTGGCTGCGTCTGATTTCCCGAGGCCTGAACCTGGACACCACACTGCGCGTTAATGTTTCGGGGCCCAATGCCGAAACCTGGCGTCAGGCGCTGATCGGCCAGGGCGTACGGGCGGCACGGATGGAAACCGGCAGCGTCGAAGGCTCTGGCTTGCACTTCGAGCTGTTGCGATAAGCTTCATTGGGCGAGCGCGTTCTGCGCATTCGCCTACTCTTTGCTGACTGACTTTTTCGAGACTTTACATGCCCAATAACGATCGGCTGTTGGTGCAAATTCTGCTCCTGGTGCTGTTTGGCGCGAGCTTTTGGGTGATGGCGCCGTTCTGGTCGGCGCTGTTCTGGGGCGCGGTGCTAGCGTTTGCCAGTTGGCCGCTGATGCGTTTGTTGACCCGTTGGCTCAATGGCCGTGAATCCCTGGCGGCGCTGGTACTGACACTCGGCTGGATGGTGCTGGTGGCGGTGCCGCTGGTGTGGCTGGGGTTCAATCTGGCGGATCATGTGCGCGACGCCACGGCGCTCATCAAGGATTTACAGGTCGATGGACTGCCTGAGGCGCCGACCTGGCTGGGCGGTATTCCCTTGGTCGGCGAGCGGTTGGTGGGTATCTGGAACAGCATCGATCAGCAAGGCGCGGCGATGATGCTGGCGATCAAGCCTTATCTGGGGCAGGTCGGTAACTGGTTGCTGGCGCGCAGTGCGCAGATCGGCGGCGGGATTCTCGAGCTGACGTTGAGTATTGTTTTCGTGTTCTTTTTCTACCGCGACGGGCCACGGTTGGCGGTGTTTGTCCATGGGTTGCTGGAACGGCTGATCGGTGACCGCGCCGGCTATTACATCGAGTTGGTGGCGGGCACCGTACAGCGGGTGGTCAATGGGGTGATCGGCACAGCGGCGGCTCAGGCAGTATTGGCGTTGATCGGCTTCCTGATTGCCGGCGTGCCCGGGGCGCTGGTGCTGGGGATCGTGACCTTCCTGCTCAGCCTGATTCCGATGGGGCCGCCGTTGGTGTGGATTCCAGCCACGGCGTGGTTGGCCTGGAAAGGGGAGTACGGGATGGCGGTGTTCCTTGGCTGTTGGGGGACGTTCATTATCAGCGGGGTCGACAACGTACTTAAGCCGTACCTGATCAGCCGGGGCGGGAATTTGCCATTGGTGATTGTGCTGCTCGGGGTGTTTGGCGGGTTGATCGCGTTTGGATTTATCGGCTTGTTCATCGGCCCGACATTGCTGGCCGTGGCTTACAGTCTGCTGACCGATTGGAGCAAGAGTCAGGTTCGGGTTGAGGATCGCCGGCCCTGACCTGTGCGAGCCTGCTCGCGGCTGCCTCACATAGGCTCCGGCGGTCCAATCAATCTTCCCATCACCCCAAACAAACCCAGCTCCCGAATGACCTCCAATTCGCCCTGCGTTTCCACCATCTCGGCAATCAACGGCAAATCAATGCTGTTGGTCGCTCGGAAAATCGCCTCGATGAACAGGCGCTTGTCAGTCTGTTCATCGATACCCCGTATGTAGGCGCCGTCGATTTTCAGGTAAGCCAGCCCCAGTTGCGTCAGGTTACCGATCTGGCTGAAGCTGCCGCCGAAATGCTGCAACCCGATGCGGTAACCGGTGTTGAGCAGGCTGTGGCTCAGGCGTTGCAGTTCTTCGGGGGGCGGCAGTTGGCGTTCGTCGATTTCCAGGATCAGCAGCGGCGCGAGTTCTGGCAGTGATTCGAGCAGGTCGAGGATATGTTGCAGCTGCGCCTGATCGCGCAGGGTACTGCCGGACAGACTCAGCGCAAGGGGCCAACGGTTGGCGGCCAGGTATTCGAGGGTTGTTTCGAGCATCGCCAGATCGAATCGCGCCGACCAGCCAAGGCGTTCGATCCACGGCAGGAAATGCCCGGCGACAATCGCCTCGCCCTGCGGATCGAGCAGGCGAGCGAGGACTTTGTGGTGCAGCA
This sequence comes from Pseudomonas sp. NPDC089918, assembly GCF_050280605.1. Classification (NCBI taxonomy): domain Bacteria; kingdom Pseudomonadati; phylum Pseudomonadota; class Gammaproteobacteria; order Pseudomonadales; family Pseudomonadaceae; genus Pseudomonas; species Pseudomonas sp. NPDC089918. Next base: position 74,030 of record NZ_JBNNVP010000028.1, read on the forward strand.
CCTGGCTGGTGTCGGCGCACTGCACCACCGGTTGGAAATACAACTGCATCTTGCCCTCGGTCAGTGCCTCGTCGATCCAGCTGCGCCAGTCGTGTTGGGAATGGTTCGGCGCGGTATCGGCGTGGGCCTGGTATATCCAGGGGCGCTCGGGATGTTGCCGGGCCTGGGTCAGCGCCTGATCGAGGCGTAGCAGCACCTCACTCGCCGGTTCGCCGGGGTGATAGGCGACCACGCCCAGGTGCGCCACCGGCATACAGTCGCTGGCGCCGGTAAGACGCAGGTTTTCCAGGGTGGCGCTGATTTCGCTGGCCACGCGTGCAGCATCCTTGCTGTCCAGGCCAGGGGTCAACAAGCTGAATTCGCCGCCGCGATTGCGTGCCGCGAGCCAGGTTCGACGCTCCGGCGGTTGCGTCAGGCGCTTGAGCAATTCGCCGACGGCACCGATCAGGGCATCGGTGCGCTGGCCGCCCAAGCGTTGGTTGAGGCCGATCAGGTCATTGATCCGCAGCATCAGCAAATGACCGTCGCGGCTTTGCTCGGAAACCAGTAATTGGTCGGCCAATTGTTCATCCAGCAAGCGCCGGTTCGCCAAGCCTGTCAGGGCGTCCTGATAAGATTCGGCTCGCAGATTTTCACTGCGCGCGGCCTCCTCGGCGAACAGCGCTTTGAGCTTTTCGACCATCTGGTTCATGGCCAGCACCACGCGTTTGAGCTCCGGTGTGCGCGGCAGTTTCGGCAAACTGCGGAATTCGCGTTTGCTGATGGCTTCTGCCTGTTTGACCATGTTGTCGAGCGGGCGCAGTTGCCGGCGCAACAACCAGCCACCGAACACGGCGCTGAGCAGTCCGCAAATCAGCAGCCAGATCAGGCTGCCGAGGCTGCTGTCCCAGAGTTTGGCCAAGGCGAATTGCGGATTGCTCAACACTTCGACTCGCGCCGCCTGTTGCCAGCCACGGGTGATCAGTGCGTCACCACCTTGCGGGCGAAGGTTGACCACGCTCACAAACCACTGCGGAACGCCTTCTATCTGCGCGGATGCGCTGCGTTCCACCAGCACCTGTTCATTTTCGATGTCGATGACCCGGATGCTGCTGAAATAACCACTGTCGAAAATCGAGCTGACCATCAATTCGATCATCGCCGGGTCGTCGATCTGTGCCGTCAATGACAGGCCCAGCGCCGTGGCGGCGTCCTGGGCATGGGAGCGTAACTGGCTAAGCACCTGCTCACGGGAGCTCTCCAGGCTGACAAAAAAACTGCCGCTGAAAGCCACCAGCAAGAACAGGCAAATGGCCAGGAACAACTGTTTGCGCAGTGACATAAAACGCTCCTTGCTGTAGCGGCTAGCCTTCGCCCACGGCGAACCCTTCGATTTGCATCTTTTGCAGCACGTCTTGCCAGCGCGACAGTTTTTTCGAGTCGCTGCTGCGTTTGCCGCCATGGGCTCCCGGCAAGTACAGGCCTTCAGCGTTGAAGGCATACACCGGCAGCAGGTCTTTGCGTTGGGACGCGGGGCGGATCTCGCCGATCAGGTTATCCAGCACCAGCGGATCGGCTGTGGGGCTGCTGTAGAAGGTCAACACCATGTGCGCCTGATTCTGGTTCAGGGCCTTGACGTAGGTGATGCGCAGTTTCTCGCTGGGAATTCCGAGGTGACGCAGGCTGAAATATTTCGCCAGGGCGTAGTCTTCACAGTCACCAGCGGCTTTGATCAAGGATTCCACCGGCGTGGCCCAGTAATCAGTCTGACGCCAAATGTGCATGTCATCCTGAAAATTCAGTTGTTGATTGAAGAAGCGATTAACCACGTTCAGTTGTTCGCGCTCAGGCTGGTTCAATTCGCTTTGCAGCAATTGACTCCAGGCCTCGATCCGCCCCCGAGCCGGGCCAAGGGGGCCGTAGCGTTTTTCGGCCGTTTGCAGAATCTGCGCAAAATCCCGGTCAGCCCAGACACTCCCCAACCCTGCTAGCAGAAAACTCGCCAGCAGCAGCCATCCGCCGAACCGAAGTTGGAGCGTTGACCATCCTGGGCTACGCGGACTGCGGGACATGTCTGGCTGCTCGAGTGCAGATGTCTGAAGTCTAGGCGGTGTTTTCAGCGAGGAAGGGCTGGTCATCGGACGAAAGGCATCGGCGGGTTGCTTTCTGTGGCGAGGGAGCTTGCTCCCGCTCGGCTGCGCAGCAGTCGCAAAACTAGCTAATGCGGTGTGTCAGGAAAAATTGGGTCGCAGGGTTTGGGGTCGCTTCGCAACCCAACGGGGGCAAGCCCCCTCGCCACAGAAGCCCCCGTGCCCAGATGAGATCAGGGTTTATGCAGGGTTTTCTGCTTGAGGATATAAACCGTCACCAGCACTGCACTGGTCAGCATGAACCCGCGCGCCCAAGGCAGGGGCACCAGGTAGCAGGAAAGCAGGATGCTCGCCCACATCAAACCGATGGCGTAGACCTTGCCCTTGAGGGGGATGCCATTGCCGCTCAGGTAGTCGCGGACCCACGGCCCAAGCCGTGGATGTTCCACCAGCCACTGATAGAAACGCGGCGAGCTGCGGGCGAAACAGGCGGCCGCCAGCAACAGGAACGGTGTGGTGGGCAGCACCGGCAGGAAAATCCCGATCACCCCCAACGCTACGCTCAGCCAGCCGATGGCCAGCAGCACGTAGCGCAACATCAGGGGGCGGTTGCCTATGGGGTTGTCCATAGGCAAAACCTTAGTGGTGACGTGGCTTGAGAATCGCCGGTTTTTCGTCTGGCGCGTTGCACAGCAGGTACAGCGCGGTCAGGGCTTCCGGGATCTGCACGATCATGTCGTCCATCAGGTTGGCGTCGGCCGCGATGTCGGAGAATTCAGGCTGTTCGTCGAACAGACCCGAACCGACCATGATCGGCAGCAGCATTTCGCTGACTTCGTCTTCGGCGGTTTCGAACCAGGCCGCTTCGCGCAGGAACACGCCTTCCATGAAACCGATGCACCAGCCGCGCAGGTCGGAATCGTCCGGGTCGTCGCCCAGATCGAGCTCGCATGGCAGCTCGAACTCTTCGTCGGACGCCAGTTGGCGGGCGATGTGCGCCTTGAGCAGCAGCAGGGTGGATTCGATCGCTTCACGCTCGGTGTCGTCGGCGTAATGCGGCTCTTCGGCGAAGAGCGCGTCGATCCATTCACGGTCGGGAACGCTCTCGGAACAGATCGACAGCGCGGTGAGGTAGCCGTGGGCGGCCACGTAGTCCAGCGCCTCGTCATGCAGCTCGTCGGCGTCGAGGAAGACTTGCAGGCGGGTTAGTTGCTCAGCGAAGGACATTAAAGGGCTACCTTGGGGAATATACGATGCGGGAATTCTAGGCCTTCTTGAGCGCTTGGGCCAGCCGCGCGGCATATTTGCAGCCTTGCGGGGGGATTCTGTGGTTGTCGATACCGCCAGTCTGGCCCAATCCCTGTGGGAGCGGGCTTGCCCGCGATGAGGCCGGTACTTCCAATACATTTTTCGCCTGACACGCCGCCATCGCGGGCAAGTCGAATCGTCGCACCGCCGCTCCCACAGGTGTTGCATTGCGTTCCTCTTCTCAGCGGCGCCCTTTGCAGGGGAGGGCTCGGGTATACTCGCGCGTTTTGTGATGCCCTGCTGGCGTCACGGCTGAGATATGCAGCGTCATGCAATGCGCACTTACGATTTGTCGGTGCAGCTTTCATGATTCTGAACCAGCCTTGCAGGGATGTTTCGGTGATTTTTGGAGTTTTTATGCTCGAACAGGCTCAACGCGTCCTCAAGGACATCTTCGGCTACGACAGTTTCCGTGGCCGTCAGGGTGCAATCATTGAGCGCGTGGCCAGTGGCGGCGATGCCCTGGTGCTGATGCCTACCGGGGGCGGCAAGTCCTTGTGCTTCCAGGTGCCGGCGCTGCTGCGCGAAGGCCTGGCGGTGGTGGTATCGCCGCTGATCGCGCTGATGGACGATCAGGTCGCGACCCTCGAAGAGCTGGGTGTCGCCGCGGCGGCATTGAACTCCACGCTGAGCGCTGAGCAACAGCGTGATCTGGCGGCGCGGATCAAGCGCGGCGAGGTGAAAATGCTCTACCTGGCGCCCGAGCGCCTGGTTCAGCCACGCATGCTGGCCTTCCTGCAAAGCCTTGAAATCGCCCTGTTCGCCATCGACGAAGCGCACTGCGTGTCCCAATGGGGTCACGATTTCCGTCGGGAATACCTGCAACTGGGCCAATTGGCGGAATTGTTCCCCAGCGTCCCGCGTATTGCCCTGACCGCGACGGCCGACAAACGCACCCGGGAAGAAATCGTCGATCGCCTGCATTTGCAGGATGCCGAGCGTTTCCTCTCGAGTTTCGACCGCCCCAATATTTTCTATCGCATCGTGCCCAAGGAACAGCCGCGCAAGCAGTTGCTGGCGTTCCTCGCCGAGCGGCGCAGCGACGCCGGCATTGTTTACTGCCTGTCGCGCAAGAAGGTTGATGAAGTAGCGGTGTTCCTCAGCGAGCAAGGTTTTCCGGCGTTGCCATACCATGCCGGCCTGCCCAACGACACGCGGGCCCATCACCAAAAGCGCTTCCTCAACGAGGAAGGCCTGATCATGGTCGCCACCGTGGCGTTCGGCATGGGCATCGACAAGCCTAACGTACGTTTTGTCGCGCACCTGGATTTGCCGAAGTCCCTTGAGGCCTATTACCAGGAAACCGGTCGCGGCGGTCGTGACGGCCTGCCGGCGGATGCCTGGATGGCGTACGGCCTGCAAGACGTGGTGATGCTCAAGCAGATGCTGCAAAACTCCGAAGGCGACGAGCGCCACAAGCGTCTGGAGCAGCATAAGCTCGACGCCATGCTCTCGCTCTGCGAAGAAACCCGCTGCCGCCGCCAGACCCTGCTCGCGTACTTCGACGAAGACATGCCCGAGCCCTGCGGCCACTGCGACAACTGCGTCGACGGCGTGCAAACCTGGGACGCCACCGAGCCGGCCCGTCAGGCGCTGTCGGCGATCTACCGCACCGGTCAGCGTTATGGCGTCGGTCATCTGGTCGACGTGCTACTGGGCAAGGACAACGAAAAGGTCCGCAGCTTCGGTCATCAGCATTTGTCGGTATACGGCGTAGGCAAAGCGATGGGGGAGAGCGAATGGCGCTCCTTGTTCCGACAACTTGTTGCCCGTGGTCTGGCGGACATCGACCTCGAAGGCTACGGCGGCCTGCGCCTGAGCGATACCTGCCGGCCATTGCTCAAGGGCGAAGTGACCCTGGAACTGCGCCGCGACCTCAAGCCGCAAACCACCGCCAAAAGCAGCAAGAGCCAGGCCAGCCAACTGGTTCGCGGTGAAGAACGCGAACAGTGGGAAGCCTTGCGTGCCCTGCGTCGCAAACTGGCCGAAGAGCATGGCGTGCCGCCGTATGTCATCTTCCCCGACTCGACGCTGCTGGAAATGCTCCGCAGCCAGCCAACTTCTCTGGCGCAAATGGCCACGGTCAGCGGTGTCGGCGCGCGCAAACTGGAACGTTACGGCGAGGCCTTCCTCGAAGTGCTCGGTGGCCAGGTCGAGGCGCCGAAAGTGGTGGCCGATGTGCGTCACGAATTGATCACGCTGGCCCGGGCCGGCATGACACCGCTGCAGATCGCCGGTCAGCTGCAATGCTCGGAAAAGAACGTTTACACAATGCTTGCCGAGGCCATCGGCAAACAGCAGCTGTCACTGGAACAGGCGCTGGACCTGCCTGAAGAGTTGATGGGCGAAGTTCAGGACGCTTTCCTCGACGGCGAGGGCGAGTTGCCATCGGTATCAGAGATTGCCGTGCTGTTCGCGGGAAGAGTTCCGGAAGGCGTTTTGTATTGCGTTCGTGCCGCCCTGCAGTCGGAATTCGAAGTCTGAATGACCTGCGGCATAGATGTAACGATTCAGTACAGGAGCAAGCCTTGCCTATAGCCAAAGGTCATGCTTAGCTGACTAATAATTAGCTTTTCTCTATTTTCAGTCTAACCATGAGTGTTTTATGCCGTTAACCGATCAACACCGCTTTGGCATGCAACTGGCCCAGATGTCTCGGGGCTGGCGTGCCGAACTGGACCGCCGATTGGCTGGCCTGGGTCTGTCCCAGGCGCGCTGGCTGGTGCTGCTGCATTTGGCACGTTTCGAGACTGCCCCCACCCAACGCGAACTGGCGCAAAGTGTTGGCGTCGAAGGGCCCACTCTGGCCCGACTGCTCGACAGCCTGGAAAGTCAGGGCCTGGTGCAACGCCAATCCGTGCTGGAAGACCGTCGGGCAAAAAAAATCGTCCTCTGTGCCCCGGCCCGGCCCTTGATCGAACAAATTGAAACCATTGCCACTCAATTGCGCCACGAACTGTTCGAAGGCGTTGATGAGGCGGATTTGAAAGTCTGCATGCGAGTCCACGGGCACATCCTGGGTAACCTGGAAAAATCTTGAGGCATAACCACGCGCCGGACTTTTGAGATACCCCGTTGGGCAGACTATAAAGAACTACTAGGCAATATCGTGTTCGTACCGGATGTGCGAATACGTACAGGTTGGTTCAGGTTATCTAAGGGATGCTCATGCTCGAGAGTTGGCACGTTGTATTGCGGTGTTGCACCAGGCTGCTGCTGGTCGGTGGTGCTGTCACTTACTCGGCATTGGCCCCTGCGCTCGGGTTGGGTGAGATCACCCAGCATTCGGCGTTGAATCAGCCGTTCAATGCCGACATTGCTTTGGTGGACGCTGGCGGCCTGGCGGAGGGCGAGCTATCGGTCAGCCTGGCGACGGCGGACGAGTTCAGCCGCGCCGGTGTTGAGCGGGTGTTCTTCCTCAACGACCTGAAGTTCACACCGATCCTGCGGGGCAACCGCAGCCTGATCCGGGTAACCTCCAGCAAACCGGTCAATGAACCCTTCCTGAATTTTCTGGTGCAGCTTAATCAGCCCAATGGGCGTTTGCTGCGCGAGTACACAGTGCTCATCGATCCGCCAGGGTCACCGGGCATTGTTCCCGTCAACGATGACCCCGCGCCGCGCCCTCAGTCTTCCGCGTTCCCGTCGGTTGAGCCGGCGGTAGCACCGCCACCTGCTGCGAAGGCAGCGGTGCCCAAGCCTGATGTCGATAAACCAGCTGCCGCGCCCGCGAATGATGCTGTTGCCGAACAGCTGGCCGCCAGCGTGCTGCAGAACCAGCAACTGCAAACGACCATCAATGAGTTGAATGCGAAGCTTCAGGGACAGGATGAGCATATTGCCGGCCAGAAAAAACAGCTGATCGAGCTGCAAACCCAACTGGCGGAAGTCAAACAGGCATCGGCAGAGCCGGTCGTGCCCGCAGTGCCGGCGCCGGTGCCCGTTGCAGTAGAGGAGTCTGAACCGACTCCGTGGCTGCTGATCATCGGGTTGCTGGCAGTGGTGGCGTTGGTATTGCTCGGTGTATTCCTTCGCCGTCAACGACAGCAGGTTCAGGCTCAGGTCCAGCCCGAGCCGTTACCCGTACCGCCGTCGCGTCATGAGCCGGTGCTCAGTCGCGCAACAGAACCGGCCAGTCCGGCGCCGCAACCGCTAGCCGGATCGGCCGAAGAGATTCCCGCAGGCGACGTGCTGGAAGGGGTGGGTATCTATCTGGCGTATGGCCGTTTGTCCGAGGCAGCCGGTTTGTTGCGAGACGCGTTGGTCAGGGAACCCCAGCGCACCGACCTGGCCGTGCAGCTGCTGGAAGTCCTCGGTAAACAGGGCGACGTGCAAGCTTATGACGCGCAGGAAAGCAGCCTGCGAGACGCCGGGTTCGATGCACAGCAACTTCAGGACATTCGCGCCCGCCATCCGAAACTGATCAGCGCCGCACCGGTGGTCGCCGCCGTGGCTGTGGCGCCGCCCATGCCTGCAATCCCTGAAGCGGCACCGAGCGATGAGTTCCAGTTGAACCTCGATGACCTGTCGATGGATTCGAATTGGGACCTGATCAGCCCCTTCGAAAACTCATCATCCAGCGCTAAACCGTCGAATGAGTCAACGCAGGTAGACGACCCCGGGTTCACCTCGAATCTGCATGTATTGCCCGATGTTTTCGAAATGCCCGAGGAGCCGGCGCTGGACGAGCCGGAGCTTGAATGGATCGCCGAACCGGACGCTCAACCTCTGGACGAGACCTTTCTCAACGAATTCAGCGATCCTGGCCAGCTGCTGGAGCTTGAGCCGCTGAATGCTGAGTTGATGGGTCTTGAACCGGCCGGGCCGAGCAGCGCGGGCAAACTCGAACAGGCCCAGACCTGCATCGACGACGGCGATCTGGACAGCGCCATCGAGCTGCTTAACGAACTGCTCAAAGAAGGCGACGAACCGCTCAAGGAAACGGCCCGGACTCTGTTGGCCGGTATTCGCTGAAGATCAAAAGATCGCAGCCTCGTTGCACTCGACAGCTCCTACAGATGTACACATATCCCTGTAGGAGCTGTCGTGTGCAACAAGGCTGCGAACTTTTCGGTTATGCGGTTTATCATGGCGACGCCCCCAGGCCCAGGAGTTTTGCCAATCATGACCGCACGTAAACCGGAAATCGTCATCACCTATTGCACGCAATGCCAATGGCTGTTGCGCGCTGCCTGGCTGGCCCAGGAACTGCTCAGTACCTTCGGCGATGACCTGGGCAAAGTGTCTCTGGTGCCCGGCACTGGCGGGGTTTTTCACATTTTCTGTGACGATGTGCAGCTTTGGGAGCGCAAGGCCGACGGTGGTTTTCCCGAGGCCAAGGTGCTCAAGCAGCGGGTCCGCGATCAGATCGATCCGGACCGCGACCTGGGCCACAACGACCGCACTCAGTGAGACGGGGCTTGCGCCGCCACGGCGCTCTTGCTTGAACTGCCGGACAACCGGCTCGAGACCACGATGGCCACGATGATCAGCGCGCCGCCGATCAGCATGCGCAGCGTCGGGTTTTCATCGAACAACAGCCAAGCCAGGGTGATGCCGTAAACCGGCTCCAGAGCAAACACCACTGACGCGGTCCGGGCTTTGATCACCGCCAGGCTGGCGACGAACAGGCTGTGGGCGACGCCGGTGCAGAACACCCCGAGCAGGCCGATCCACAACCAGTCGATGGCGCGCACTTCGCTCAACTGGGGCGTCGCCACCGGCAGCAGGCAGATCGCAACCACCACGTTCTGACACAGTGCAGCCTGCACCGGCGGAATTCGTCCGGAGCTGGCGCGGTTAGTCAGGGACAGCAGGGCGAACAACAAGCCGGAAGCCACCGCCCACAACAGGCCAGTGGTGGCGCCGCTGGTCAGATCGAAATCCGGCGTGACCAGCACCAGTCCAATACTGACCAGCACCACCAGCAGGATTTCGTTGGCGCGGATGCGCTCGCGGAAGATCAACCCTTCGAGGATCACGGTAAACGCCGGGAAGCTGGCAAACCCCAGTGTCGCGATTGCCACCCCGGCGACCTTAACCGCGATAAAGAAACTCACCCAGTGCCCGGTCAGCAGCAAGCCGCTGAGCAGCAGGCGGCGCAGGTCCGCGGCGTCGAGTTTCTGCCAACGGGTATTGCTTGCGAACCGTGCGAAAAACACCAAGGCGAGGACGGCAAACGCGGCACGGCCGAACACGATGATGGCCGGCGAGGCAGCGGCGAGTTTGCCGAATACGCCGGTCAGGCCGAACATCAGTGCACCGATATGCAGAGCGCCAAGGGCGGTACGGGGAGTCATTGCAATCCTTGATAAACGAATCGAATCCGGCCGACAACCATCGGCCCCTGTAGGAGCAGCCTTCGGCAGCTCCTACATTGAATCGTGTCGGGCCGGTTATGTCTGTCGCCAGACTCGCGTCATTTGTCGCCAGCCTCGCGGCGCAATTTACCGGGTGAGGCACCGAACTCACGCAACACTGCCGCGGCGAATGCACTCTGCGAGCTGTAGCCGACCCGACAGGCGATCTCGCCAATGGGCAGCGCTGAATCGCGCAACAGGCCCACGGCAATGTGCAGCCGACGACTGCGAATGTAGTCCATCGGCGTTTGCCCGCATTCCGCCACGAACCGCGCATGCAACCGAGCGCTGGACAGGCCGGCAATGCGCGCCAGATCGGCGACTTGCAGTGGATAGGCCGCGTATTGATCGATGTGTGCATTCAGCGCCGCATAAGGCAGACGCCGACCGCCCACGCTGTCGGGTTTGGCGTTGTTCAGGCTGGCCAGCAACAGCACCGCGCCTTGCTGGGCGATCAGTGGATCGCTGATCTGACTGCCTGCCAGCCAACTCACCAGTTGGCTTTGCCCGGCGTCCAGCGACAGGCGCCCGGCATTGTCGAGCAAGCGGCGGCTGGCTTCGGCGTGATCGCCAAGGGACTGCGAAACCCACTGCTCGCTCGGCACATCCAGTACCAGGCAACGACTGCCATGGGCGCTGTCGCAGGCATGATGCGCCCCCGACGGCACCACCACGAAACTCTGTTGCACCACCTGACTACCGTGCCCTTCGACCTCGAAGTCCAGCGCCCCCGACAGCCCGAACACCAGTTGCGCGTGGTCGTGGCTGTGGACGATCAGGTCATGGGTGTACTGGCGTAGCGTGAGGATCGGTCTCATCGCAGGTCTCCTGTGCAAGTCGCCAGTCTACACCGGGTACGGCCCGACTCGCGCTGTCACAAGACTGACTTGCCACTGTCATGGGCAATTCACTCGACCGGCGCAAGCTTGCCAAAACTTGTCCTGAGGGTTGCCCATGACCAGCGCCGAGCTCGCCAAACCCAGCCGTAAGCAACGTGTGCGGACCTTGTGGATTTCCGATGTGCATTTGGGCACCCGGGACTGCCAGGCCGAACACCTGTCGCAATTTCTCAAGGGCTACCACACCGACAAGATCTACCTGGTCGGCGACATCATCGACGGCTGGAAACTGCGCAGCGGCATGTATTGGCCGCAAGCGCATACCAATGTGATTCGTCGCCTGCTGACCATGAGCAAGCGCGGCACAGAAGTGATCTACGTCACCGGCAACCATGACGAATTCCTGCGCCGTTATTCGAAGCTGATGCTGGGCAATATCCAGTTGGTGGATGAAGCCGTGCATGTGACCGCCGATGGCCGTCATCTGCTGGTGATTCACGGTGACCAGTTCGACGTGATCACCCGCTACCATCGCTGGCTGGCGTTTCTCGGCGACTCGGCCTACGAATTCACCCTGACGCTCAACCGCTGGCTCAACCATTGGCGTGCCCGTTATGGCTACGGCTACTGGTCGCTGTCGGCGTACCTCAAGCACAAGGTCAAGACAGCCGTCAGCTTCATCAGCGATTTTGAAGAAGCCATCGCCCACGAATGCGTCAAACGCGAGTTGCACGGGGTGGTGTGCGGGCACATTCACCATGCCGAGATTCGCAAGGTCGGCGAGGTGGATTACCTCAATTGCGGGGATTGGGTGGAGTCATGCACGGCACTGATCGAGCATTGGGATGGCTCGATCGAGCTGTATCGGTTGGCCGATGCCCAGGCGCGGGAGGCCGAGTTGAAGGCGGTCAAGGTCGCCGAGCCGGCATGAACCAGAGGTTTAGCCTTTGTGGCGAGGGGGCTTGCCCCCGTTGGGGCGCGAAGCGACCCCAAAACCATTCATCCCGGTTGTATGGGCAGACCGCATTTTTCGGTTTTTACGACTGCTGCGCAGCCGAACGGGGGCAAGCCCCCTCGCCACAGAACTCTGACATTGATCAGGCCGGCGAATGCTCTTCCATCGCCGCTTTGTAAATCGAATTCTTCGGCTGCGCAAACAGCCGCTCCACCATCGGTTCGAAGAAGCTCAGCGGCAACGTGTCGTACGCCGGATCAAACGCCGCCGCATCGTACCGGGCGCAAAATTCGATGGTCGCCTGATACTGCGGATGATCGCTGAATTGCTCGCGCAAATGCCGATCCATGCCCAGGTGATGAAAGAAGTAATAACCCTGGAAAATCCCATGCTTCTCCACCATCCACAGGTTTTCGGCGCTGACGAACGGCTTGAGGATCGCCGCGGCGATGTCCGGATGATTGTAGGAGCCCAGTGTGTCGCCGATGTCATGGAGCAGGGCGCAGACCACGTATTCTTCGTCGCGACCATCGCGCCAGGCGCGGCTGGCGGTTTGCAGGGAGTGGGTCAGACGATCCACCGGGAAACCGCCGAAATCCCCCTCCAGTAACTTCAGGTGCGCCACGATCCGTTTGGGCAATTGCCGGGCATAGGCGCTGAAATCCGCGGCGATGATCGCCCAGTCTTCCTGCGTGCCGTCCTGCATATGGGTAAAACGGGCATGGGCATTCATCGGCTATCCTCTTGTTCTGATCGAAAGGGATGTCTTGAGTGTAGGACTTGGATCCAACGCTGCATTGGCTACACAAGACGCTTTTGTGGCCCCTAGAACGGCACGCGGCCCAGAATCATGTCGCGGTACATGACGAAATCGCCGAGCAGGCTGTAAAGGGGATGCTGAAAGGTGGCAGGGCGATTCTTCTCAAAGAAGAAATGCCCGACCCAGGCGAAGCTGTAACCGGCCAGCGGCAGGGCCAGCAACATCCACCACGCGCCGTTGCCGATGGTCAGCGCCAGAATGAAAATAACCAGAGAGGTGCCGACAAAGTGCAATCGTCGACAGGTGCTGTTGCGGTGTTCGCTGAGGTAATACGGGTAAAACTCAGCGAAACTATTGAAACGCTTGATGTTCTCCACGACTGCGATCTCTGTGGTTGCTGTGCACGCGACAAGTTGTTCTGCGGGTAGCTTATTTAAGTCTAGAGTGATCATTGGTATCAGCCAGTGACAATAGGCGCCACTTTAGTATCCTTGGGTATTGGGTCGTGGCATGCGGCCATCACGTAGTAAACGCCATGAGCGAACGAACGACTTCTGCAAGCTGGGCGATGGGGATTGTCAAAGCACTGGAAATGGACGGCCTGGATTGCCGGGTTCTGTTCAAGCAGCTAGGGCTCGACTATGCGGCACTGGATGACCCGGATGCGCGCTTCCCGCAAGATTCCATGACGCGGCTCTGGCAGCGCGCGGTCGAGCTGTCCGGCAACCCGGCGATCGGCCTGAACATGGGCAAGGTGGTGCGACCGGCGTCCTTCCATGTCGCCGGTTATGCGTTGATGTCCAGCCAGACCCTGGCTGAAGGCTTTCAACGTCTGGTGCGTTATCAGCGAATCATCGCCGAAAGTGCCGACCTGAGTTTCCGATTGCTGGATGAGGGGTATGCGCTGATTCTGACGGTGCATGGCGATCACCTGCCGCCGACCCGACAGAGTGCCGAAGCATCAATGGCCTGCGCTCTGGCACTTTGCGGCTGGCTGACCGGCCGTACGCTCCAGCCACGCAAAGTCTTGCTGCAAGGCGATAACCCCGTTGATCTTGAACCCTATAAACAAGCTTTCCATGCCCCGTTGATGTTCAACGCGCCTTATGACGCCTTGATCTTCGAGCGCGCCGACATGGAGGCACCGCTGCCCACCGCCAACGAGGCCATGGCGCGGCTGCACGACCGGTTTGCCGGCGAGTACCTGGCGCGGTTTTCCGAGAGCCGCGTGACCCACAAGGCACGGCAGGTGTTATGCCGTCTGCTGCCTCAGGGTGAACCCAAGCGTGATACGGTGGCCCAGACGCTGCACTTGTCGCAACGCACCTTGCAGCGTCGCTTGCAGGAAGAGGGCACGAGTTTTCAGACCTTGCTGGATGACACCCGACGCGAACTGGCCGAGCAATACCTGGCGCAACCGAACATGACCCTGCTGGAAATTGCCTACCTGCTGGGGTTTGCCGATCCGAGCAACTTCTTCCGCGCCTTCCGACGCTGGTTCGATTCCACGCCCGGCGAGTACCGGACGCGGCTGATGGAAGCGCCCATGCGGATCAGTGACGCCAGAACGCCGGGATACACAGGACAAACACCGTAATGATCTCCAGCCGGCCCAGCAGCATGCCGAACGAGAGAATCCACTTCGCGGCATCCGGCAGACTGGCGAAGTTACCCGCCGGGCCGATCGTTTCGCCAAGTCCCGGGCCTACGCCAGACACCGTGGCGGCCGCGCCGGTCAGCGCTGTCATCCAGTCCACGCCCAGTAGCGACAGCAGCAGTGCGATAACGCAAATGGTGATGGCGAAGAAGAACGAAAAGGTCAGGATCGAGCGCACGATCTCTTCGTCGAGACGGTGGCCGTTGTATTTCTGCTTGATCACCGCGCGCGGGTGAATCAACTGGTTAAGGTTGGCCTTGAGCAGAATGTAGGCAACCTGGAAGCGAAAAATCTTGATCCCGCCAGCGGTCGAACCCGAGCAGCCGCCAACAAACCCCAGATAAAAGAACAGCATCAGTGAGAAGTTGCCCCAGAGGCTGTAATCCCCCAGTGCAAAACCGGTGGTGGTCACCACCGACGTCACGTTCAGCGCCACATGCCGCAAGGCTTCCAGCCAATGCAGCTGGGTAGTCCACCAGTACCAGGTGCCGAGCACCAGCCAGGTCACCAGCAACATACCGAGCAGCCCTTGAACCTGTTCATCCTTGATCAGTGCCCGACGGTTACCGCGTAACGTGGCGACATACAGGGTGAACGGCAGGGCACCGAGAATCATGATGACGATCGCGACCCAATGCACAGCAGGCTCCGGCCACTTGGCCAAAGACTGGTCGGAGGTCGAGAAACCACCGGTGGAAATCGCTGACATCGCATGGTTGATGGCGTCGAACAGGCTCATCCCGGCCCACCAGAACGCCAGGCTGCCGAAAATGGTGATGCCGACGTAGGCCGCAACGATCAAACGCGCAACCATGTGCGAACGGGGCATGACTTTTTCGGAACGGTCTGACGACTCGGTCTGAAACAGCCGCATGCCACCAATGCGCAACAAGGGCAGAATCGCTACCGCCATGCCGATAAAACCGATGCCACCAATCCAGTGCAGTAATGAACGCCACATCAGGATACCGGGAGACATGTTGTCCAGGCCCGTGAGTACCGTCGCTCCGGTGGCGGTGATGCCGGACATGCTTTCGAAGAACGAGTCGGTGTAGCTGATGTTCTGGGTCAGCAGGAACGGCAGGGCGGCGAAGATGCACACCACCAGCCAGCTACTGACGGTCAGCAGGTACATGTCTCGCGGACGCAGATGGATGTGCTCGGGGCGCCCGGGTATCACCAGGGCCAGGCCGGCGACAAAGGTAATCATGCTGGCCCAAAGGAACGACGGCAGGTCGCTGGTGCGTTCGAAGATCACCAGGGTGGCCATGGGTATAACCATGGCGATGGCCAGCGTGATCAGGAAGATGCCGATGATGAAACCAATGATCCGTAAGGTCGGCAACGCCATGAAGTCCGCTCGGGCTGATAGTAAGAAGGGCGCCATTCTACCTGCGGGGCAGGGCATGTAAACCGACGCCGTCGCGACAGTTGACGCTAGAATAGCCAAACATTTTCTACAGGAGGTGGCCGATGCAGGCTCTCGACGCTTTGCTCAACCGTGTTTCCGTCCCACGACTGCTCGATCCGGCACCCACTGCCGAGCAGCGCGAAGTGCTGTTTGCCGCCGCGATGCGCGCGCCGGACCATGGCCATTTGCAGCCTTGGCGCTTCCTGACAGTCGAAGGCGCGGCACGCGAGCAAATGGGTGAGTTGCTCGCCGAAGCGGCGAAGCTGCAAGACAGTGATGTGTCCGACGCCTTGCTGGACAAGGCGCGCAACGGTCCGTTGCGTGCGCCGCTGGTGGTTGTGGTGATTGCGCGTTTGCAGGAGCACGCCAAGTATCCCAAGTCCGAGCAACTGTTGGCGGCCGGTTGTGCCGCTCACGGGATTTTGCTGGCGGCCTATGCGCAAGGCATTGGCGCGGTGTGGCGCACTGGTGAGCTGGCTTATTCGGCGCATGTGGCCAAAGGTCTGGGATTGGCGGAAGGGGAAGAGGTGATTGCGTTTCTTTACCTGGGCACGCCGCAGAAAGAGCCGCGGGTGGCGGAGAAGGTCGATCTGGCCGAGTTTGTCAGCGCTTGGTCCGGCAAGGCCTGAAGGAGTAGATTCAATGTGGGAGCGGGCTTGCTCGCGAAAGCGGAGTGTCAGGCAACGATGAGGGCCCTGACTTTCCTGTTGGTGGTGATGGGTTGGGTGATCTTCCGCGCAGAGAACCTGCACGTCGCCGGTCGCATGTACGGCGCCATGTTCAG
>NZ_JBNNVP010000029.1:0-89659 GCF_050280605.1 Pseudomonas sp. NPDC089918
CCCACGCTCTGCGTGGGAATGCAGCCCGTGACGCTCCGCGTCACTGGACGCGGAGCGTCCCTAGAGGCATTCCCACGCAGAGCGTGGGAACGATCGGTACGAGTTAATTAAACTCATCCCCAATCGGATACCGACTGGCATTCAGGCTTTCTTTGATCTTGCGCAAATGCGGCTGGAAATCCACGCCCCGGCGCAGGGTCATGCCGGTGGCGAGCACATCGAGCACGGTCAGCTGAATGATCCGTGACGTCATCGGCATGTAGATGTCGGTGTCTTCCGGCAACGGGATGTTCAGGCTCAAGGTGCTGGCCTTGGCCAGCGGCGAACCCTCGGCCGTCAGGCCCAGCACCGAAGCACCGTTTTCCCGGGCGATGCGCGCCACTTCCACCAGTTCCCGGGTGCGGCCGGTGTAGGAAATGATCACGAACAACTCACCGGTGTGGGCCACCGAGGCAATCATGCGTTGCATCAGCACGTCGGCATGGGCGGTCACCGCCAGGTTGAAGCGGAAGAACTTGTGCTGCGCATCCAGCGCCACCGGGGCCGAGGCGCCGAGGCCGAAGAAGTGGATCTGCC
Organism: Pseudomonas sp. NPDC089918; assembly: GCF_050280605.1. Lineage (NCBI taxonomy): Bacteria > Pseudomonadati > Pseudomonadota > Gammaproteobacteria > Pseudomonadales > Pseudomonadaceae > Pseudomonas > Pseudomonas sp. NPDC089918. The sequence continues at coordinate 577 of NZ_JBNNVP010000029.1, forward strand.
GGGCCTGGATCAACAAGTCAACGGCACGGCTGATCAGGCTCGGGTCAAGCGCCTGTAACGCACTGTCCAAAGAGGCGATGGCGCTGCCGAAAATCTTTTTTGTATACGCTTCCGGATTGTCATCGGCTTCAACCGCCCGGCTGACATACGCCGCGCCACTGGCCAGGCTCTGGGCCAGCTGCAGTTTCAGTTCCGGGTAGCCGCTGACGCCGAACGAGCGGCAGAAACGGTTGACCGTCGGCTCGCTGACCTTCGAGGCCTGGGCGAGGGCGGCAATGCTGAACCGGGTGGCCTGCTCCGGGTTGAGCAGAATCACTTCGGCGACTTTGCGTTCAGCCTTGTTCAGGTCTTCAAGGCGATTCTGGATCTGTTCCAGTAAATTTCGCACGCGATCCATTTCATGTTCCTTAGGTCAGCAGCGCAAATAAGCGTTCGACTAATGCAAATTGGGCCTTTGATACGGCCCATAACGGTGGCCTATCCTACTGATGGCTCCGACCGACCACCACTCGGAATCTGTATTTTGCGAAAATGTTGTGGTTATTACTACATTTTCCCTTGAGTGATGCCTTGAAAAAAGGTATTTGTAGCTTAACTTGATAAAAGAACAAACATCATGCCTTCGATTACGGTTGAACCTTGCACCTTTGCCTTGTTCGGCGCTCTCGGCGATCTGGCCCTGCGCAAGCTGTTTCCTGCCCTTTATCAACTCGATGGCGCCGGCCTGCTTCATGAGGATACGCGCATTATCGCGCTGGCCCGTGAACCCGGCAGCGAGCAGCAGCATCTGGCATTCATCGCCACTGAACTGCGCCGCTACGTGGGCGCCAAAGAGCTGGATGAAGCGGTGCTCGAGCGCTTCCTGGCCCGTTTGAGCTACCTGCACGTCGACTTCCTCAAGGCTGACGATTACGTCGCCCTGGCCGAGCAGGCCGGCAGTGCCCAGCGTGTGATTGCCTACTTCGCCACCCCGGCGGCGGTGTATGGCGCCATTTGCGAGAACCTGTCGAAGGTCGGCCTGACCGAAAACACCCGCGTGGTGCTGGAAAAACCCATCGGTTCGGACCTGGAATCCTCGCGCAAGGTCAACGACGCCGTGGCGCAGTTCTTCCCGGAGAACCGCACCTACCGCATCGACCACTACCTGGGCAAAGAGACCGTACAAAACCTGATCGCCCTGCGTTTCGCCAACAGTCTGTTCGAAACCCAGTGGAACCAGAATTACATCTCCCACGTGGAAATCACCGTGGCCGAGAAGGTCGGGATCGAAGGCCGTTGGGGCTATTTCGACAAGGCCGGGCAGCTGCGGGACATGATCCAGAATCACCTGCTGCAATTGCTCTGCCTGATCGCCATGGACCCGCCGGCTGACCTGTCCGCCGACAGCATTCGCGATGAGAAAGTCAAAGTCCTCAAGGCGCTGGCGCCGATCAGCCCGGAAGGCCTGACCACTCAAGTGGTGCGCGGCCAGTACATCGCCGGCCACAGCGAAGGCAAATCGGTACCCGGGTATCTGGAGGAGCCTAATTCCAACACCCAGAGCGACACCGAAACCTTCGTCGCCCTGCGTGCCGACATTCGTAACTGGCGCTGGGCCGGTGTGCCGTTTTACCTGCGGACCGGCAAGCGCATGCCGCAGAAGCTGTCGCAGATCGTCATCCACTTCAAGGAACCGTCGCACTACATCTTCGCCCCCGAGCAGCGCTTGCAGATCAGCAACAAACTGATCATCCGCCTGCAACCGGATGAAGGCATTTCCTTGCGCGTGATGACCAAAGAACAAGGCCTGGACAAGGGCATGCAGCTGCGCAGCGGTCCGTTGCAGCTGAATTTTTCCGACACTTATCGCAGCGCGCGGATTCCCGACGCCTACGAGCGGTTGTTACTGGAAGTGATGCGCGGCAATCAGAATTTGTTTGTCCGTAAAGATGAAATCGAAGCCGCGTGGAAGTGGTGTGACCAGTTGATCGCCGGGTGGAAAAAATCCGGCGATGCGCCCAAGCCGTACGCGGCAGGGTCGTGGGGGCCGATGAGCTCCATTGCACTGATCACGCGGGACGGGAGGTCGTGGTATGGCGATATCTGAATTGAAACTGCCTCAGGGCGTTAGCGCTCATGAGTTCAAAAGCCCGGTGTTGCTGGCCGAAGGCCTGGCATTGACGGTGGCCAAGCAATTGAGCGACGCCATTACCGCACAAGGCGCCGCGACGCTGGTGGTGTCTGGCGGACGCAGCCCGGTCGCGTTTTTCCAGCACCTGGCCAAGCAGAAGCTGGACTGGTCGAAAGTGGTGGTCAGCCTGGCTGACGAGCGCTGGGTGCCGGTGGAACATGCCGACAGCAATGCCGGTCTGCTCAAGCGTTACCTGTTGCAAGGCCCGGCGGCCAAGGCTCAGTTCCTGAGCCTCTACAGTGCCACCGCCAACCTGGAACAGGCCGCCGAGCAGGCTGATCGCTTGCTCGCCGAATTGCCAGCGATTGACGTGCTGGTGCTGGGCATGGGCGACGACGGTCATACCGCGTCGCTGTTCCCCAACAGCCCGAACCTGGCCGATGCCTTGAAAGTCGACGGCACCCGTCGTTGCTGGCCGATGCTGGCGCCGACCGTGCCCCATCAACGCCTGACCATGAGTCGCGCGCTGCTGGCTTCGGCGAAGCACACCGTTCTATCGATTTCCGGTCAGTCCAAGCTGACCACCCTGAATGCCGCCCTGGCCGGTGACGATGTCGCCGCCATGCCGATTCGGGCGTTTCTGCAACCTACGTTAGAGATTTACTGGTGCCCATGAACCAAGGATCAGCCGCTATGACAAACACATCCCCGACCGTTTCCATGGCGGACAAAGTTGCCCTGATCGACAGCCTTTGCGCCAAGGCGCGGATCCTGCCGGTGATCACCATCGCCCGTGAACAGGACGTACTGCCGTTGGCCGACGCCCTGGCGGCCGGTGGCCTGACGGCGCTGGAAGTGACCCTGCGTTCGCAGTTCGGCCTCAAGGCGATCCAGATCCTGCGCGAGCAGCGTCCGGAACTGGTGACTGGTGCCGGTACCGTACTGGATCGCAGCATGCTGGCCGCTGCCGAAGCGGCGGGTTCGCAATTCATCGTCACGCCGGGTATCACCCGTGATCTGCTTGAAGCCAGTGTCAACAGCCCGATCCCGCTGTTGCCGGGTATCAGCAATGCCTCCGGCATCATGGAAGGCTATTGCCTGGGTTATCGCCGCTTCAAGCTGTTCCCGGCGGAAGTCAGTGGCGGCGTCGCGGCCATCAAGGCCCTGGGCGGCCCGTTCGGCGAAGTAAAATTCTGCCCGACCGGCGGCGTCAGCCCGGCCAACATCAAGAGCTACATGGCGTTGAAAAACGTGATGTGCGTGGGCGGTAGCTGGATGCTTGACCCCGAGTGGATCAAGAACGGCGACTGGGCCCGCATCCAGGAATGCACCGCTGAGGCGTTGGCGCTGCTGGACTGATTAACCGGATTTACCAAACACTTCGTTGTGTGTTCTACGGCTTTACGGTGCGCTTGGTCGGCGCACCGTTTTTTTTTGCCTGAAATAAACCCCTTATGGCTGCAACCCCTTTTTTGCCAAAAAAATCCTACAAGAAAAAAAGCGATACATAGTTACCGCATCTCGTCGCCCGTCCAGCGTTAACCTGCGTTCATCTTATGGAAGAGAGAACGTCATGGACGACAATACTGCAATGACATCCCCACCTCCGGCTTGCCAACTGTCACCCGAACAGATCGCCGGCCCGTATTTTCGAAACCCGAAACTGATCCGGCGCAACATCAGCGAAGGCGTGGACGGCATCCCCTTGGTGCTGCGGCTGACGATCGTCGATGCGATGACCGGTCAACCGGTCACCGGGGCGGTGGTCGATATCTGGCATTGCAACGCGCGCGGGGCGTATTCGGGGTGGAGCAAGATCAACCCGGACAAGAAAGTCAGCGTCGGTGATATCGGGTCTATCCCGCGTACCGATGATGATACCTACCTGCGTGGTGGGCAATTCACGGACAAAAACGGCATCGTCCGGTTTACCACGATCTATCCGGGGTTTTATGCCGGCCGAGCGCTGCACATACATGTCGCGGTACGCATCACAGCCGGCAACAACTATCTCGAAGAACGCCATGTCGCCTGGGTTGGCCAACTCTACTTCCCGGACGTAGCGTCGAGATCGGTGCTTGATACCAGAGAATACGGCGGGCGCACGGTATCAGCGCTGACAAACGATGAAGATTTTCACTACAAACACCGAGGCGGCGAAGCCTCGACCTTGAATGTCCATGCCATCGGTCGAGACTCGAACGACGACGGCTTTTTCGGGTACATGACCATCGGCGTCGACACGTTTGCAGTGTCATCGCAAATCAAGCCCGAGGACTTCGACAAATACACCGTGTGACCTCAGCGCAATTCAGTCAGCGCCCGTGCCAGCCGATCCATGTCGGCTGCGGTGGTGGTGAGGCCCGGCGTAATGCGGATGCACGGGCCACACGCTGCACCGCTGCGCATCACGGTAAACAGGTTGTAGTCGTTGAGCAGGCGCTCGACCATCACCTGCTGATCGGCATGCCGGGTAAAGCGCATCGAGGTGATGGCGCAATACAGGCGCGGGTCATCCGGGGTCATGATTTCGATCCCCGGTAACCCCCGAACGGCATCGACCCATCGGTTACGCAGGTAATTGAGCCGCATGCCCTTGGCAACGGAACCGCCCATGGCGTGATGTTCTTCGAACACCAACGGCAGGGTCAGCAGGGCCGGAATATTGGGCGTGCTGTAGGGCGTGCGGGCGCGAATGTCGGTGACCGGGAAATGCATCTCGCCCATGTCCGGGTCAATATCGGCCAGGCGCTCGGGGGCGATGTAAATGAAGCCCAGCGTCAGCGGCGCACCGATCCATTTGTGCAAGTTGTAACCAGCAAAGGCGATGCCCAGTTTCTCGAGATCGAACTCGATCTGACCGAGGGCATGGGCGCCGTCGAGGATCACATCGATCCCGTGTTCCCTGGCGGCAGCGGCAATCGCCTGCACCGGCATGACCAGTCCGGTGCGATGGGTGACGTGGGTCAGCGCCATCAGCTTCAGGCGCGGATAACGCACGAAAGCTTCGCGGTAAGCGGTGAGTAAACTGTCGAAACTGGCGGGGTAGGAGTGTTCGATCTCGATCACTTCCACGCCTCGATAACGTGCCAGCCAACGCATTGCGCCCTTGACCGTGTCGTACTCCAGATCGCTTATCAGCACCTGATCGCCCGGTGCCAGGCGATTGTAGTTGCGGATCAGCGATTGCAGGCCATCCGAAGCGTTGCGGGTGAAGGCAACGGCTTCGGCGGGGGCACCGATCAGCTCGGCCAGTTGCTCACGAATCTTGACGCTTTCGCCCTGTTCGAAGCGCTGGCGCACATGCACCGAGTTGCCGCGGTTGATGAGTTCGATGTTGCGCTGATACTCCTCGACCACGGTGCGCGACATGCGCCCGAAATAACCGTTTTCCAGGTTCAGGGGGCCGGGTTCGACAGCGTAGCGGTCGGCAAAGGTCTGCCAAAAGGCTTCATCGCGGGTACGGCGGGTGTTATCGGGCATGAGCAACTCGGTGAGGTAGGGCGGGTCAGTGGCGAGGCGCGGGTTTGCCGTGTTTGGCGCGCAGGGGTTCGAGCAGTTCCGACAAGCCGTTGTGGTCGATTTCCTGCATCAAAGCCAGCAAACCGCCCAGTTCACCGTGGGGGAAACCTTCGCGAGCGAACCAGTTCAGGTATGGGCCGGGCAGGTCAGCGATGATGCGGCCCTTGTATTTGCCGAAGGGCATTTCGCGGGTAATCAGCAGTTCGAGCTTTTCGGGATTCATCATCAGTCATCTTGATTCAAGGCAGTCTGGAAAATACAGGCATTCTGCATGCAGGCCAAATGACAGATCATGCAAAAAAAGCGGATACAGATTCCTCGTTAAAACCTAACCAATTGAAATATAAGTAAAAAGTTATAAATTCAAAGCTGGCATGCAGGCTGCAACTACTTATTGCATCTTTCATCAACCGCAAGGAATTGAAAAATGACCGACATTAATAAAGAAGCGATTTCTGTACTCAACGACCTGATTGAAACCAGTAAAGACGGTCAGGAAGGGTTCAAGACTTGCGCTGAAGACATCAAGAATCCAGAACTCAAAAACCTGTTCATGCAGCGCTCCGCCGACTGCGCTACTGCCGCTGCCGAACTGCAAGCCACTGTGCGTTCCCTGGGCGGTGATCCGGAAACCTCCACCAGTGTCAGTGGCGATATGCACCGTCGCTGGGTCGATGTGAAGGCGATGTTCACCGGCAAGGATGAAGAGGCGGTGCTGAACGAAGCCGAACGCGGTGAAGACCACGCGCTGAAGGCGTACAAGGAAGCGCTGGAAAAAATCAACAAAGACAACCTGGTGAGCATTCGTGACATCGTTGAACGCCAGTATCACGGCGTGCAACGCAACCACGATCAGGTGAAAGCCCTGCGTAACCAGGCTCGCGCACGTTCATAAGCGTTCGTAACTGTCAAAAACGCCAGCCAGTCTGGCGTTTTTTTATGTTCGGGATTTAATACTGGACGGGATATAGATAGCTAGCTAATAATTTGTCATTCAAATCATCTCGCCTAACCGGTCTATCGTTAAACCGTCCTTTCAAGAGTGTCCTCCGTGCCTATCACTTTGCAGGCTTTGTTCGCGCCTGACCGCCGCGCCTTGCAGTTCGCGATCAAGACTTTGATCGGCGGCGGCCTGGCACTGTGGCTGGCGTTGCGCTGGGGGCTGGAGCAACCGTCGTGGGCGTTGATGACGGCATTTATCGTCGCCCAACCGTTGTCCGGGATGGTGGTGCACAAGGGTTTGGCACGGCTGTTGGGTACGCTGGTCGGGACGATCATGTCGGTGGTGTTCATGGGCCTGTTCGCTCAGACGCCCTGGCTGTTTTTGCTGGCGTTGGCGTTGTGGCTCGGGTTGTGTACGGCGAGTTCGACCTTGCTGCGCAGTGCCTGGTCCTATTCCTTCGTGTTGGCCGGTTACACGGTGGCGATCATCGCATTGCCAGCCATTACCCATCCGCTGACAGTGTTCGATCAAGCCGTGGCGCGCTGCACGGAAATCTGCCTGGGCATTCTCTGCGCCACCGCTGCCAGTGCGTTGCTCTGGCCTTTGCGGGTCGAACGGCAACTGGCGGACCAGGCCCGGGCAGCCTGGCAAAGCGGCATGAATGCCGCGCGTGCGACGTTGGCCGGCGACGCTCAGGCGCGTAAAGGCTTACTGGAAATACTCGGGAAAATCGTCGCGGTCGATGCCCAGCGCGAGCATGCCTGGTTTGAAGGTAGCCTCGGTCGGCAACGAGCGCGGGCCATCAGCGGTTTGAGTCAGAAGTTGTTGATGCTGTTGCGCATCGCCCGTTCGGTACGCCGCCAATGGAATCAATTGGAACTGCTCGAAGCCGAGCAACTGATGCCATGGATGACCGAGGTTCAAGAAGCGATTGGCGCTTGTGATACCGCCCAGTTGCAAGCCTTGCGCCCGAGGTTGCTCGACGCCTCTCACGATCCACACATCAGTGCTGCGCAAAGTTACTGTCTGGCCCGTTTCACTTTGTTGCTCGATACCGCCATGGCGGCCTGTACCGCATTGAAAGCGGTGCAGGAGGGGCGTGAAACGGCCGACCCGCCGAGAACCCTTACGCCGCATCGCGACCTGTCATTGGCGCTGGTCTTTGGCGCGCGCAGTGCGCTGGCGTTTCTGGTGGTGTCGGGTTTCTGGCTGGCGACGGCATGGCCTGCGGCGTCGGGCGCTCTGGTGCTGACGTGTGTGGTGTGCAGTCTGTTTGCCAGCCGCGAGAATGGGGCGCAAATCGGCATGAGTTTTCTACGGGGCATCCTGCTGGCGATTCCATCGGCGTTTATCGTCGGGCAGTTTCTGCTGCCGCAATGGAGCGGGTTTGCGCTGCTGTGCGTGGGCATGGGCGTGCCGCTGTTTCTCGGCGCGCTGGGCATGGCCAAACCGCAGATCGGCGCCACGGCCACTTCCTTCTGTCTGCACTTTATTGTGCTGGTTTCGCCGCTGAACACGATGAAGTTCGATGTCGCGAATTTCTTCAATAGCGCTCAGGCCATGTTGATCGGTGTCGGCGCTGCCGTATTGGCGTTTCACTTGCTGATCATGCGTAACCCGACATGGCATGGCCGACGCTTACTGGCGGCGACCCTCGCCGATCTGGTGCGCCTCACCCGACGCAATCTGCGCGGCGCCGAAAGCTGGTTCGGCGGGCGCATGGCCGACCGTTTGCTGCAACTGGCGCGGCATTATCCCGAGTTGCCGGAGCCGGCGCGCAGCCGCTGGGATGACGGCTTGCTCGGCCTGGACATCGGCGATGAGTTGCTGCATTTGCGCTTGAGCCTGGCGGCCGCACAGGTGCCGGTCAGTGCGCCCCAGCAGCGTTATCTCGAGCAACTGGAAAAAGTCCTCGGGCAAGGCCCGGCCGGCAGTCGCGCCGAGGCGCTGGCGCAACCCAGCGAAGCGTTATTGAAAACCTTGTACGCGTTGCCGCCCAGCGACGCGGTGAAACTCGCCCAGGGCGCTGTGCTGCAATTGCAAAGCAGCTGGCGTGCCTGGTGTCACCAACAGGAGCAAAGCCATGGGCTTGCGTGAGTGGTCGGTGGGCGGCGTGCTGCTCAGTCCGTTTCTGATTGATGTGTTGCTGGCGTTGCTGGTGACCGGAGCGTTGCGCATGGTATTGCGCCTGACCCCGGTCGGTCGCTGGATCTGGCACGAAGCGTTGTTTGATTGCGCCTTGTACGTCTGTGTATTGACCTTGATCACCGTCGTACTCGGGCCTTTATAAAGGAGTTGAATATGCGTACATCCGTACGTGTCGCGATAACCCTGAGCCTGACGGCGCTGGCGATTTTTGCCGGCTTCCATCTGTGGCAGTACTACATGTTGACGCCCTGGACTCGCGACGCGCGGATCCGAGCCGACGTCGTAGTCATCGCCCCCGACGTGTCTGGCTGGGTGCGAGAGCTCAAGGCTTTCGATAACCAACAGGTCAAGGCTGGCGATGTGTTGCTGAGTATCGACCGTGATCGTTTCGAAGCCGCGCTGGAGAAGGCGCAAGCGGTGGTGCAGACCCGTCAGCAGCAACTCGGTTTGCGTGAACACGAAGCCAGCCGCCGAGCCAGTCTCGGGCCGCAGGCGATCAGTGCCGAACTGCGCGAGAACGCGCAAATCAATGCCGGCATCGCCCGGGGCGAACTGCGTGAAGCTCAGGCTGAAGCCAAGGTCGCGCAACTCAACCTGACTCGCAGCGAGGTGCATGCGCCGCGCAGCGGTCACGTCACCAACCTGCGTCTGGCCCAGGGTAATTACGTGAATGCCGGGCAACCGGTGATGGCGTTGATCGACGATTCGACCTTTTATGTGCAGGCGTATTTTGAAGAAACCAAACTGCCGCGAATTCGCGTCGGCGATCCGGTCAAAGTCTGGCTCATGAGCGCCGGGGAGGCGTTGCAGGGGCACGTCGAAAGCATCAGTCGCGGGATTACCGACCGCAATACCACGCCCGATGGGCAGTTGCTGGCCGAGGTGGAACCGACGTTTAACTGGGTACGCCTGGCGCAGCGGATTCCGGTGCGGATCAAGCTCGACACGTTGCCTGAAGGGATCAGTTTGAGCGCGGGGATGACGGCGAGTGTGCAGGTGCAGGAGGAAGGTAACTGATCATTCCCACGCTCCGCGTGGGAATGCCGCCCAGGACGCTCTGCGTCTTGCCGTTGGTGACGCGGAGCGTCACTGGATGCATTCCCACGCGGAGCGTGGGAATGATCATGCGGACTTGCAAATCAGCCGATGCTGATCGCCGGCAACGTCGGCAACGTCACGGTCTGTTGCTTGCGCGGCGCCAGAATTTCCGCCTCGCCATCCACGACCAACTCATCGCGCTGGTTGAACACCCGGGTGGCGATACGTACACGAAACTTCGGCAGTTTCTCGAGAATTTCCAGGCGCACGGTCAGTGTGTCGCCAATTTTCACCGGCTTCTGAAAGCTCATCGTCTGACCGATATAAATCGTCCCCGGCCCAGGCAACTCGCAAGCCACCGCCGCGCTGATCAATGCGCCGCTGAACATGCCATGGGCAATACGCTCCTTGAACATGCTGGCGGCGGCGAACTCGGCGTCCAGGTGCACCGGGTTGTGGTCGCCGGACATCGCGGCGAACAACTGAATGTCGCGCTCTTCGACGGTCTTGCTGTAGCTGGCGGTCTGGCCGACTTCAAGGGCTTCGTAAGGCGTGTTGGTAACCTGGGTCATCTGTCTCTATTCCTGTGACGAATTAAAAAAAATCCACAAAAAAACTATTCGGTTCTGGGTGGCCGGCGAGCGCTCAAGTCCTGGGCGATCCAGTTCAGCACATCGGCAGTCACTTCATCGCGATTGATTTCATTGAACAGTTCATGCCGGGCCTGCGGGTAAATAGTCAGCTGCAGGTTCTGGCAGCCAGCGTCGCGCAGGGCGTGGGCCAGATCTTTCAGACGTTTGCCTTCGCTCACCGGATCACATTCGCCGCCGATCACCAGCAGCGGCAGGCCCGGATCGATCTGGGCGAGATTGGACGCTTTGCTGATTTGCTGCAAGCCGCCGAGCAAATCGATCCACAGTTGATTGGTGCAGCGAAAGCCGCAGAGCGGGTCATTGGCGTATTTGTCGACTTCAGTCGGGTCGCGACTCAGCCAGTCGAACGGCGTGCGCGCCGGTTTGAATTTCTTGTTGAATGAGCCGAACGACAGCCATTCGATCAGCGCACTGAGACCCTTGGGCCCTTGGCGCAGGCGTTCGAGGCGAGCAATCTGTCGCGCTGCGCGATAGAGCGTTACGGGCTGGAAGTTCGAGCCGCTGAGAATCGCCCCGTGCAGGCTGGCGCTGTGGTGCAGCAAATAAGCCTGGGCGATGTAGCTGCCCATGCTGTGGCCGAGCAACACGATCGGCACGCCGGGATGCTGTTGGCCGATATGTTGGTTAAGGCTGGCCAGGTCGCCGACCACTTTGCACCAGCCATCATCATCGGCGAAATGGCCCAAGGTGCCGTTTTCGGCAGTTTTGCCATGTCCACGCAGGTCGGGCGCATAAACGCCGTAATCCTGATCACAGCATGCTTGCGCCAGACGGGCGTAACGGCCGCTGTGTTCCGCCATGCCGTGGGCCAGCAGGATCACCGCCTTGAGCGGCGCGGCCGGCAGCCACTGGTTGACGAAGAGGCTGCTGCGGTCACTCGCGGTCAGCCAGAAAGTGTCGTGGATCATGGCGATTCCTTTGCGTTGGGCTGCATGAGGCTGCCGGGTGGGAAACAGCCTCGATGCATTGTATAGCGCATCCCGTCGCCTACTGTCTGATCAGGCCACGGCGGGGCAGCAAGATTCACGCAATCAATGACGACCGTACGCATATTTGCCTGATTCGTTATAGCTGCTAGTGTCCGGGAAGCACCGTTTTTCGCTTTCTGTTTTTGAGAAAGGACAGAAAGCGGCCCCGGATAGGCTCAGGTAAAGAGGACAAGAACAATGCAACCTGATTTCTGGAATGACAAGCGCCCGGCTGGCGTGCCCCTGGATATTGATCTTGGAGCCTATAAGTCGGTGATCGAGGTGTTCGAGCGTTCCTGCAAGAAATTTGCCGACCGCCCGGCGTTCAGCAACATGGGCGTGACCCTGACCTACGCCGAACTGGAACGCTACAGCGCCGCGTTTGCCGGGTACCTGCAAGCCCACACCGACCTCGTGCCGGGGGATCGCATCGCAGTGCAGATGCCCAACGTCCTGCATTACCCGATTGCCGTGTTCGGCGCCTTGCGCGCCGGGCTGATCGTGGTCAATACCAACCCGTTGTACACCGCGCGGGAGATGCGTCATCAGTTCAAGGACTCCGGTGCCCGGGCGCTGGTCTACCTGAACGTGTTCGGACAGAAGGTCCAGGAAGTGCTGCCCGACACCGACATTCAGTACCTGATCGAAGCGAAGATGGGCGACTTGATGCCCACCGCCAAGGGTTGGCTGGTCAATACCCTGGTGAGCAAAGTCAAGAAGATGGTCCCGGACTATTCCTTGCCGCAGGCTATTTCCTTCAAGAGCGCGCTGCGTCTGGGCCGGGGCCTGGGCATCAAACCGCTGTACGTCGGCCTCGACGACATCGCCGTGCTGCAATACACCGGCGGCACCACCGGGCTGGCCAAGGGCGCCATGCTGACCCACGGCAATCTGGTGGCGAACATGCAGCAGGCGCGGGCGTGTCTGGGGCAATTTGGTGCAGACGGTCAACCACTGCTGCGCGAAGGTCAGGAAGTGATGATCGCGCCGCTGCCGCTGTACCATATCTATGCCTTTACGGCGAACTGCATGTGCATGATGGTGACCGGCAACCACAACGTGCTGATCACCAATCCACGGGACATTGGTAACTTCATCAAGGAACTGAAGAACTGGCGGTTTTCGGCGCTGCTGGGGCTCAACACGCTGTTCGTCGCGCTGATGGACCATCCCGACTTCAAGACCCTGGATTTCTCCAGCCTCAAACTCACCAACTCCGGCGGCACCGCGCTGGTCAAGGCCACGGCCGAGCGCTGGGAGCAGCTCACCGGTTGCCGCATCACCGAAGGTTACGGCCTGACCGAAACCTCGCCAGTGGCCTGCACCAATCCCTACGGCGACAAGTCGCGCATCGGCACGGTCGGCCTGCCGGTGCCAGGCACAACCCTGAAAGTGATCAACGATGAAGGCGTCGAGCAATCGCTGGGCGAGCGTGGCGAACTGTGCATCAAGGGCCCGCAGATCATGAAGGGCTATTGGCAGAAACCCGAAGCCACCGCCGAAGTGCTGGACGCCGACGGCTGGTTCAAGTCCGGCGACATTGCGGTGATCGACCCGGACGGTTTCGTGCGCATCGTCGATCGCAAGAAAGACATGATCATCGTCTCGGGCTTCAACGTGTACCCGAACGAGATCGAAGACGTGGTGATGGCTCACCCGAAAGTCGCCAACTGCGCGGTGATCGGCGTGCCGGACGAGCGTTCGGGGGAGGCGGTGAAGTTGTTTGTGGTGGCCCGCGAATCCGGGGTGAGCCTTGAAGAGCTGAAGGCCTACTGCAAGGAAAACTTCACGGCGTACAAAGTCCCCAAGCACATCGTCTTGCGAGAGTCGTTGCCGATGACGCCGGTGGGCAAGATTCTGCGGCGGGAGTTGCGAGAGATCGCCTGATCGTTGAATGGCCGCGCTTCGCGCGGGTCGCGGGCAAGCCACGCTCCCACATGTTCAGTGTGCACAAAGAATGTGTACGACGCGGACCTTGTGGGAACGGGCTTGCCCGCGATGCTTTTCAGGGAAGAGGCCCAAAGTACGGGGCTTTTAAGGCTATATAGAATTTTTGCTCTAAAATGACCGTTTGTTTGTCTTGAGTCATTAAAGTGACTATAGAGGCCGTTTTTGGCTCTGGTCGGCCCTTGGCAAAGCTGCTACTCTCGGCGCGCTTTGTGACTTCTCGGCCTTGTTAAAAGCCAGACTCACCAATAATCAAACACCAATAATAATCGCATCAAATGCGGTATTTGAATTCGCGTTGCTGAGGAGTGGGCTTCCATGATCGAAGACTTTTGGAAGGATAAGTACCCAGCTGGAATTGCTGCCGAGATCAATCCAGACGAGTATCCGAATATTCAGGCAGTGTTGAAGCAATCCTGCCAACGCTTCGCTGACAAACCGGCATTCAGCAACCTGGGCAAGACAATCACCTACGGTGAGCTGTACGAATTGTCCGGTGCCTTTGCTGCTTACCTGCAACAGCATACCGATTTGCAACCCGGCGATCGAATCGCCGTGCAACTCCCCAACGTGCTGCAGTACCCGGTCGCCGTTTTCGGTGCCATCCGCGCCGGGCTGATCGTGGTCAATACCAACCCGCTGTACACCGCGCGGGAAATGGAACATCAATTCAACGATTCCGGTGCCAAAGCCCTGGTCTGCCTGGCCAACATGGCGCATCTGGCCGAGACCGTCGTGCCGAAAACCGGCGTCAAGCATGTGATCGTCACTGAAGTGGCCGACCTGCTGCCGCCGCTCAAGCGTCTGCTGGTCAACAGCGTCATCAAGTACGTGAAGAAGATGGTTCCGGCGTATCACTTGCCCAAGGCCATCAAATTCAATGACGTGCTGCGCAAGGGCCATGGCCAGCCAGTGGCGGAAGCCAACCCGGCCAGCAGCGACGTTGCCGTGCTGCAATACACCGGTGGCACTACCGGCGTGGCCAAGGGTGCGATGCTGACCCATCGCAATCTGGTGGCGAACATGCTGCAGTGCAAAGCGCTGATGGGTTCCAACCTCAATGAAGGTTGCGAGATCCTGATCACCCCGCTGCCGCTGTACCACATCTATGCGTTCACCTTTCATTGCATGGCGATGATGCTGATCGGCAACCACAACATCCTGATCAGCAACCCGCGCGACCTGACGGCGATGGTCAAGGAACTGTCGAAGTGGAAGTTCAGTGGTTTCGTCGGCCTGAACACGCTGTTCGTCGCGCTGTGCAACAACGAAGCGTTCCGCAAGCTGGATTTCTCCAGCCTGAAAATCACTCTGTCCGGCGGCATGGCCTTGCAACTGGCCGCGGCCGAACGCTGGAAAGAGGTTACCGGTTGCCCGATCTGCGAAGGTTACGGCATGACCGAAACCAGCCCGGTGGCCACGGTGAACCCGAGCCAGAACATCCAGATCGGCACCATCGGTATTCCGGTGCCATCGACGCTGTGCAAAGTCATCGACGATGCCGGTGTTGAACAGCCGTTGGGCGCCATCGGTGAGCTGTGTGTGAAAGGTCCGCAAGTCATGAAGGGCTACTGGCAGCGTCAGGACGCCACCGATGAAATACTCGACAGCGAAGGCTGGTTGAAGACCGGTGACATCGCGCTGATCCAGCCTGACGGTTACATGCGCATTGTCGATCGCAAGAAAGACATGATCCTGGTGTCCGGTTTCAACGTTTATCCCAATGAGCTTGAAGACGTGCTGGCGACTCTGCCGGGCGTGCTGCAATGCGCGGCCATCGGTGTGCCGGACGAGAAGTCGGGCGAGGCGATCAAGATCTTTATCGTCGCCAAACCGGGTGTGACCCTGACCAAGGATCAGGTGATGGAGCACATGCGCGCCAACGTCACCGGCTACAAAGTGCCGAAAGCCGTGGAATTTCGCGACGCGCTGCCGACCACCAACGTCGGCAAGATCCTGCGCCGCGAACTGCGCGACGAAGAGCTGAAGAAGCTGGGCGTGAAGAAAGTCAGCGCCTAGCCAAACAAAAGCCCCGCAGATGCGGGGCTTTTTGTTGCCTGACTGATCGTTCCCACGCTCTGCGTGGTAACGCAGCCCGGGACGCTCTGCGTCCCAGCATCGGACGCGGAGCGTCCGTGGCGGCATTCCCACGCAGAGCGTGGGAACGATCAAAGCTTTTAGCTTTTGCTGTTACTGACGGAACTGCACGAAGTTGACGTTGGTACCGGCCGGGCGCATGTCCTGCAGGTAGGAGTCCTTGTCGGCGCTCAGTTCCAGGCTCAGGGCTGCCTTGCGCTTGCCTTGGTTGCGCACCACCAGGCCTTCGAGTTTCTCGCGCAGGAACACCGTCGGCACTTTAAGGTGCAACAGTTCGTCGGTATCCGGGGTGTGCATCAGCAAGTGAATCCATTCGTACTGACCAACGGCCAGGCGCGCGACCGGAATATCGAACCAGAAGATATTGCGGTTGCGGTTCAATTCGGTGAAATGGCAGTTGTTGACACCAAGCACAGCACCGCCGAGTTCCTGGTTTCTGCGGGCAATGGCCTGCTTTTTATCGAGTTTCATAACGTTCCTACGGGAATGGATCTTCAGCGCCATGGCCTGAATACGTTGCGCATTCTCGGGGCAAAGGCTGCAAACATAAAGCCTAACCTGCGAAATGTCCGGTTAATAAATAAATGAAACTCCGCGCACAGGCCCCCGGTCAATCCTTGTGTAACTACTTTCCCCGTTGAAATGTTCACAGGAGAAATACCATGAGCAGCACTGGCGATAAAGTTAAAGGCATGGCAAATGAAGCGGCCGGCAACGTCAAGCAAGGCGTCGGCAAGGCCACCGGCAACGAAAGACTGCGCTCCGAAGGCGTGGCGCAGGAGAGGAAAGGCGAAACCCAGCAAGCGATCGGCAAAGCCAAGGATGCTCTCAAAAAAGGCATCGATAAGGCGTAATCCGGCATTTGCCGAGTAACAGAAACGGCCATCCGAAGATGGCCGTTTTTATGTTGGATAGGCGAGATATACCCTGTGATTGTTTCAAAGTCGCCAAGTAGGCTACTTTGTTGTAGAAAACGGCCCCTGAGTCGCCATGACTTCAACCTTTTTGCGGCGAAAGGAGACGCTAATGTTTTTTCCAACCATGAAAGGTTTGCCCCTGCATCGGGTGATGATGCGTACGGTCACTGAGTTCATCGACGATGAGATGTCGACCTATGCCTCGGCGCTGGCCTATCAAATGCTGTTCTCGCTGTTCCCTTTTATCCTGTTCCTGATCGCCCTGATCGGTTTTCTGCATTTGCCGGACTTCTTCTCCTGGCTGCGCCTGCAATCGGAACTGGTCCTGCCCCCCCAGGCACTGGAACAGGTGAACCCGGTGATCGACCAGCTTCAGCAATCCAAGGGCGGCTTGCTCTCGGTGGGTATCGTGATTGCCCTGTGGACCGCATCTGCCGGTGTGCGGCTGATGATGAGCGCGATGAACGCCGCGTACGACGTGGTCGAACGCCGTCCGGTCTGGAAGCGCTTTCCGCTGTCGATTTTCTACACCATCGGCATCGCCGGCATGCTGCTGATCGCCGCAGCGCTGATGGTGCTCGGGCCGCAGGTGATGAGCTGGATCGCCGCGCAAGTGGGCCTCGAAGATTTCATTGTGACCGTCTGGACCATCGTCCGCTGGCCGGTGGTGGTGATTCTGCTGATGATGGCGGTGGCGCTGATTTACTACGTCATGCCCGACGTTAAACAAGAGTTTCGCTTCATCACCCCAGGTGCGGTGTTGTCCGTGGTGGTCTGGATCATTGCTTCGCTGGGCTTCGGTCTCTACGTCAAAACCTTCGCCAATTACAACGCCATGTATGGCAGTATCGGCGCGATCATCGTGTTGCTGCTGTACTTCTATATTTCCGCTGCAGTGCTGTTGCTCGGCGCGGAAATGAATGCGGTGATCGAGCACATGTCATCTGAAGGCAAGAAACCTGGCGAAAAAGTGCCCGAAGAACCCAAACATCACGTTTCGGGATTGGGACGGGACCACTCAATCAAGCCGACCACTGACGAAGCCCTGAAATGATCCGTGAAATTCTGAAAATGGGCGATGAACGCCTGCTGCGCATTGCCCCACCGGTGCCGACAGAAATGTTCGACAGCCCTGAGTTGTGGCAGTTGATCGACGACATGTTCCAGACCATGGAAAGCGTCGGCGGGGTCGGCCTGGCGGCGCCGCAGATCGGTGTCGACCTGCAACTGGTGATCTTTGGTTTCGAACACAGCGAACGCTATCCGGACGCCGAAGCGGTGCCGCAGACGATTCTGATCAATCCACTGATCACTCCATTGAGTCCGACCCTTGAAGAGGGGTTCGAAGGCTGCCTGTCGGTGCCGGGCCTGCGGGGTGCAGTGGATCGTTATCAGCAGATTCGTTATGAAGGCTTCGATCCCAAGGGCGAGCCGATTGTACGCATTGCCTCGGGATTTCATGCGCGGGTGGTGCAGCATGAATGCGATCACCTGATCGGCCGGCTATACCCGTCGCGCATCAGTGATTTCAGCAAATTCGGGTTTACCGAGGTGATGTTCCCGGACCTGGACCCTGCGGCGGACGACTGATTCGAAAACACCTCAAAACCAATGTGGGAGCGAGCCTGCTCGCGATGAGGCTCTGACAGTCAACATTGATGGTGACCGGTACACCGCTATCGCGAGCAGGCTCGCTCCCACAGGTGATCTCCATAAGCCTTTTAGGGCTTTATCTGGTCGGTTCCAAACCCATCGCAATCATCGGTTTGCTCCGCGCATAACGGCTCAACCGTTCAGCCATGGCGTAGGGCAGGGGCGGGTCGAATGTAAAACCTCGACGTTCATAAAAACCACGCAGATCCGGATGGCAGAACAACCAGACTGGTTCTTCGAGGTGCTTGATGGCGTGGGCGATCAACGTCGCGGCGATCCCTTGCTCGCGACAGCGCGGGTCGACGAACAACCCGGTCAGCCAATGCCCGCCGGCCACTGGCCGCAAACATAACGCCGCAATGATCTCATCGCGTTTCGCGACCCACAGGCGAGCGTCGCGGACTGCTTTCATCGACGATTGGTGGGCGCGGTAAAACTTGTTCATCAACGGCCATAACGGCTCGTCGAGCAAGGTGTACTGGGTGTTGGGCATGGGCCTGGACTGTCAGTGCGCAAAGCGGGTGATTATAAAAGAACGCGGGCGCCGCGATAGGTGTATACCTGATCTCACGTCCCGTATGAGTGGAGTATGTATCATGGCCAAAGGCATGGATTCAAAGAAAGCGGCAAAGAAGAAACCGGCTAAAACCGCCGATGAAAAACGTGCGGACAAGAAGGCCAAGAAGGTGGGCGTGTTCGGCCACTGATCCCGCGTCAACGGAGCCCGAGTCCTCGGGCTCCTTGTTTTTCAGGCCTATCGAAATAACCAGATAATCTGCAAGAAATCCCTGCGCCATTGCACAGAGGGGGACTGGTTCCCGATCTGAGCAAAGCCATGCCCCATTATTTTGATGCTGCCCACCGTGAAGAAATCGAAACCCTGCGCCAACGCTTGACCGCTCGCACCGAGTGGCCGACCTGGCTGCTGTTGGTCGGCGTGTATGTCGGCTGGTTCAGCATTGTCCTGGGCAGCGCTCGATTGGGGCTCTGGTGGAGCGCGTTGTTGCTGATTCCACTGTTGGTGTTGTGGTTGTCGGTGCAGCACGAATTGCTGCACGGCCATCCCACCCGTTGGCAAACGCTGAACAAAATCCTCGGTTATGCGCCGTTCGCGGTCTGGTATCCCTACACCTTGTACCGCGACAGTCATTTGTTGCATCACCGCGATGAAGACCTGACCGTTCCCGGTCGCGATCCGGAAAGCCGTTACCTGAGCGCTGAACAGTGGCAGCGCAGTTCTCTGTTCGAAAAGGGCCTGCACTGGCTGAACAAAACCGTGCTCGGGCGCTTTGTCCTCGGTGCGCCACTGGCCTTGCTGGCGCTGGCCCGGGATGAGTTGCAAAGGCTAAAAGCGGGTCAGCGCCAAGCCTGGTTGATGTGGCTTACCCACGGTGCGCTGACGCTGCTGATGCTGACGTTCATCGCCCGCTACAGCGTGCTGCCGGTCTGGCATTACCTGTTGCTGATCAGCGTGCCGGCGCTGTCGATTGCGATGATCCGCTCTTACTATGAACACCGTCCCCACGTGCAACCCGAGCAACGCACCGTCATCAATGAAGCGGCATGGCCGTGGCGTTGGCTATTCCTGAACCTCAACTTGCACCTGGTGCACCACGACTTGCCGGGCCTGCCCTGGTACGACCTGCCGCGGGCCTATCGCACGCGCCGCGAGCAATGGCTGACGCGTAGTGGCGGGTTTGTGGTGCAGGGTTATGTTCAGTTGATGCGCGAGCATGGGGTGAGGGCGATCGACAGCCCGCGGCATCCGTTTCACTGATTGCGAATGAGTTCCCCTGTGGGAGCGGGCTTGCTCGCGAAGGCGGTGTGTCATTCAACATCAATATTGACTGATATGACCCCTTCGCGAGCAAGCCCGCTCCCACAGGGTTATTTGTTGCTTAGAGGGTTTCAATGACACAACACCTCGCTGAATTACTGATGTACGTCGCTCCCGAGTCGATCCGCCAAGCCAACGAGCGTTGGCTAGCGCGGATTCTCGAACAGCTCGGCAGCACTCGCCTCGATGCCGAAGGGCTGTCGCTGATGGACCTCTGGTTGTCCCCGCGCCTGCTGCTGACCCAGACTTGCGGCTATCCCCTGATGACGGCTTTACGCGGTCGTGTCCGGGTTATCGGTCGTCCTCGTTACGAACTTCCGGACAGCAATGGCGGTAACCATTGCAGCCTGTTATTGACTCGCGCCGACGATCCTCGATGGACCTTGTCAGCCTTGCGAGGCAGTCGCGGTGTGATCAACGGCGAAGACTCCAACAGTGGCATGAACCTGTTGCGTCACCGACTGGCGCCACTGCACCGCGACGGGCAGTTTTTTGCCAGTGTGGCCATCAGTGGCAGCCACCGCGAAAGCCTGCGTTGGCTGCGTGATGACCTGGCAGACCTGGCCGCCATCGACAGCGTGACCTTCGCCTATCTGGTGCAGCATGCCCAAGCAGAAGTCGAAGGCCTGCGCGTGTTGGCACGCACGGCGTTCAGCCCGACGTTGCCCTACATCGCGGCCGCTGGCACCACCGATGAGCAGGCTGAACAGCTTCGACGGGTGATGAATCAGACGTTGAAGGAACTGCCCGAAGTCGCGGAAATCCTCGGCCTGCAAGAAGTGCTGCCGGCCACCGAAAGCGACTATCAAGTCATTCTCGATTATCAACAGGAGGCCGAAGCGTTGGGGTACGGGCGGTTGCGCTGAGGCTTGAGGCTTGTGCCAACAATCCCATCAATCGCGGGCAAGCCACACTCCCACAGCATTTCGGTGGATTTGTGGGAGCGTGCCCGCGATAGCGATGTATCAGAGGCCGCTTATTTAAATCCATTTATGGAATATAAAAATTCATTTTAAGTATTATTAATGAATAAGGCTCCTTGCTAGGATCGCGCCACCGGATCACCGGACATTCAGCGACCCCTAACTCATGGAGCCTCTATGTCCGGCGCCGACCTTTCTCATCGCAACGACGTGGGCGGATTGTTCCGCGCCCACTATGCCTGGCTGTGTACACGGCTGCGCCGATACCTGGGGGCCAGTCCCAGCGTCGAAGACATCGCCGCCGAGACCTTCGTGCAGTTGCTCGAATCGCCAGGTCTGACGCCAATTCGCGAACCTCGCGCCTTGCTCACCACCATTGCCCATCGGTTGATTTATCAGCTGTGGCGTCGTCGCGACCTGGAACGCCAACACCTCGATCAGCTATCGCCGATTGACCCGTTCGGCGGACCATCGCCTGAAGATCTGGCGCAGTTTTCCCAGGCCCTGACACGCCTTGATCAAACCCTCGAGCGCCTGCCGGGCAAGGTCAGGGCAACCTTCCTGTTGTCGCGAATCGACGGCCTGACCTACCCCCAAATCGCCGCCGAACTGGGCATTTCCCTGCGCTCGGTCAGCGTCTACATGACCCGCTCCCAGGCACTGTGCGCCCGGCACAGTGCCAACGAACCCTTGAACCGATTACCCCTGACCCAGAGGTCTGCATGAGATCGATCAAAACCCTGCTCGGCAGTTCGCTGCTGGCCCTGAGCCTTGTGGCTGGGCACGTTCCGGCTGCAGAAAAAACCACGCCCATCCACTTCGGTGACATCACCTGGGAAAGTGGCAGCCTGATCACCGAGATCCTGCGGTTGATCGTCGAGAAAGGTTATGGCTACCCGACCGACACCTTGCCGGGCAGTACTGTCAGCCTCGAAGCAGCCTTGGCGAAGAACGATATTCAAGTGATCGGCGAAGAGTGGGCCGGGCGCAGTCCGGCCTGGGTCAAGGCGGCATCGGAGGGCAAAGTGTTTGGTTTGGGCGACACGGTCAAAGGCGCCACCGAAGGTTGGTGGGTGCCGGAATACGTGATCAAGGGCGACCCGGAACGCGGCATTAAACCTTTGGCGCCGGAGCTGAAATCCGTCGCCGACCTGGCGCGCTACAAGGACGTGTTCCGCGACCCCGAAGACCCAAGCCGCGGGCGTTTCCTCAACAGCCCGACCGGCTGGACATCGGAGATCGTCAACAGCCAGAAACTCAAGGCCTATGACCTGACTGCGAGCTACGTCAACTTCCGCACCGGTTCCGGCGCGGCGCTGGATGCCGAGGTCGCTTCATCGATCCGCCGTGGCAAACCGGTACTGTTTTACTACTGGTCGCCGACGCCACTGCTGGGTCGATTCAAACTGGTGAAACTCGAAGAGCCGCCGTTCGATGCGCAAGCCTGGAAGACCCTGGCCGATGCCAACAACCCGAACCCCAAGGGCACACGTTCGATGCCGGCCAGCCTGGCCATCGGTGTGTCGGCACCGTTCAAGGCGCAGTACCCGGACCTGGTGGCGTTCTTCGAAAAGGTCGATTTGCCGATCAATCTGCTGAACCAGACCCTCGGGCAGATGAGCGAAAAACGCCAGCCACCGCGTCAGGTGGCCGAAGCGTTTTTGCGCGATCAGCCGCAGGTGTGGAAGGCCTGGGTGCCGGGGGAGGTGGCTACGAAGGTGAGTGAGAGTTTGTAGTTTTTGTCTGATGTTTCTGTAGTGTCTGAACTGCCGCCTTCGCGAGCAAGCCCGCTCCCACATTTGATCGCATTCTTACAGTAAGAACTCGGTTAAATGTGGGAGCGGGCTTGCTCGCGAATGATTTCAAGCCTTACGGCAACTCCGCAGCCAACGCCGCCTTCACGGCTGGCCGCGAATCAACCCGCGCCTGAAACCGCGCCAACGCCGGCCATTGATCCAGATCGATGCCAAACACCTGCGTCCAGCGCAACACCGTAAACAGATACGCATCAGCAATACTGAATCCGCTAGCCATCAGATAATCCTGCCCCTCCAGCGTCTGACTCAACACGACAAAACGCTTGAACAGCTTCTCTTTGATGAGCGCTTTCACGTCATCCGAAAACTGCGAATTGAACAGCCAACCCAGCCCGCCATGAATCTCGGTCGAAACGAAATTCAGCCATTCCTGCAAACGCACCCGCTCGAACGTCCCGTTCTCCGCTGCCAGGTTGGCCTCGGGCCGCAAGTCCGCCAGGTACTGCAGGATCGCCGGGCCTTCGGTCAGCACATCACCGTTATCCAGCTGTAACGCCGCGACGTAGCCTTTGGGGGTTATGGCGAGGAAGTCCTCGCCGGTGGCGGTTTGCTTGGTGCTGTTGTCGACGCGGACCAACTCGAACGGCAGATCCAGTTCGCGCAGCACGATGTGCGGCGCCAATGAGCAGGCTTGCGGGGCGTAATACAACTTCATGGGCAGGGCTCTGGTTGCAGGTTTGCGCCAGTGTCATAGTGCGCGGCACCCTCGGTAAAATTAATCTTTCAGAACACTGCCATTAGGAAAGCTACTGCCATGATGAACCTGATGCATTGGCGAATGGTGGTGGCGGTGGCCGACACCGGCAACATCACCCGGGCGGCCGAGCGGGTCGGGATGACCCAGTCCGGTGCCAGTCAGGCGCTGGCACTGATCGAAGAAACCTTGGGCGTTCAGCTGTTCAGCCGGGAAAACCGTCAGACCTTGCCGACCGCCATCGGCTTGCCTGTGATCGAACAGGCGCGAACCATGCTCGGCGCCCTCGAGAACATTCGCAGTACCGTCGATGCCGCTAAGGACATCCAGCGCGGGACGATTCGCCTGGCCAGTTTTCCGTTGGTGTTGGCGACCTTTCTGCCGCCGCTGCTGCGCCAGTTCAATAGGCTGTATCCCGGCATTCAAGTGGTGGCGCTGGAGGTCAGCGACGATGAAGTGGAAACATTGCTCAGTACCGGGCTGGTGGATGTCGGCGTGGTATTGAACCCGGTACCCGCGCGCAGTGCCGGTCGTCTGGGGCGTGATGCCTGGGTGGCGGTTCTGCCTGGTGGCCACCCCTTGGCGCGCCGCTCGAATGAGGAGGGCGTTTCATTGGCTGAACTGGCGGAGCAACCCTTTGTGCTGGCCACTGGCGGTTGTTCGACCAATGCCCGCAGCCTGGCCGCCGACGCCGGGCTGCAACTGCTGGATGTGCGAGCCGAGGTGCGAGAGTGGAGCAGTGCGTTCACTCTGGTGCGGGAAAACATCGGTGTGACTTTGGTGCCGGAAATGACCTTGCCTGCCAATCGCCGAGGCTTGCGAGTAGTGCCGGTGATGCCGCATATCGAGCGGGAGTTTGCCTTGGTGGTCGCGCCTCACAAAGAACCTTCGGCGGCGGTGCGGGTGTTGTTGGGGATGCTTGCAGACCGCAATCCATGTGGGAGCGGGCTTGCCCGTGATGGCGGCGTCACATTCAACACATTCGTTGACTGACATTCCGCTATCGCGGGCAAGCCCGCTCCGGCAGGTTTCGCGCTTGAACTGGGCCGGGGGTGAAATCAAGGCACGCCGTTGCAAGCGTGTTCCATAAACCCCGACCGCAACGCCAGCCGCTGGCAATAGGCGTCGACGGCGGGGTAGTCCGGGCGTTCCATCGGGGTCATCCGCCAGCGGTTGACCGACAATCCGATGAGGATATCGGCCAGTGTGAACTGCGGTCCGGCGACATATGCACCGGTTGTCGCGAGTTGCTGTTCGAGGATGCCCATTTTTGCGTTCCAGCCGCGAACGCCATCAGCAATCCGCTGCGAGTCCTGGAAGTTCGGCAATTGCCTGACCAGCGCAAAAAAAGCGTAGCCCCACGACGGGTTGAGTTCGGTGGCTTGCCAGTCCATCCACTGCTCCACGCGAGCGCGCGCCGCCGGTTCGATGGGCAACAGATCAGTGTTCTGGTGTTTGCCGGCCAGGTACCGGCAAATGGTATTGGACTCCCACAGCACGCCGGCTTCATCAATGAGGACCGGCACTTGTGCATTGGGGTTGAGCTGGAGAAATTCCGGGCGCTGGGTTGATGCGAAACCGCTGCCCCAGTCTTCGCGTTCGTAGGAAACGCCCAGTTCGTCGCAGGTCCACAGGACTTTTCTGACGTTGATTGATGAGGCCCGACCCAAAATCTTCAGCGTATGTCCCATTGAGCTTCTCCGTTTGCTGTTCCAGGTATCGGAATCTAGCACGCGGAGCATGGGAATGGTCGTGCATCAGGTGCTCTCGCGCACCTTCAATTCAAACCCCATATCCTGCACCGGTTTGGTCACTGAATTGCCGGCCAGCAAGGTCAGCATCAGCTCTGCGGAGCGACGGCCAATGGCTTCGCGCGGAGTGCTGATACTGCTCAGGCGCGGCACCATGTGCTCGGATGCCGGCAGGTCGTTGAAGCCGAGGATCGCCACGCGCTCGGGGATCTTGATTCCATTGCGCAACGCTTCGAGCAACGCACCCTGGGCCAGGTCGTCGTTGCCGAAGAAGATCGCATCGACGTCTGGATGGGCAGCGAGCAGTTGCAGGAATAATTCGCCGCCCAGACCCACCGAAGAGGCTCGTGGTGTCAGCACTTCCAGGGCTGGATCATACAAACCGGCCTTTTGCAGCGCGCGGCGGAAACCTTCGCCACGCAGTAGCGTTCGTTGATCGAGTTGCGCGCCGATGTAGGCCAGGCGTTTGCGACCGCGTGACAGCAAATGCCCGGCAGCGGTTTCGCCGGCAGCGACTTGCGAAAAGCCGACGCAATTGAGCCCCGCCGCGCTGTCCAGTTCCATCATGTAGACGCAGGGAATGTTGCTGGCCTCGATCATCCGTCGCGAACTTTCGGTGCGGTCGAAACCGGTCAGCAACAGGCCGCGAGGCTGATAAGCCATGTAATTGCGCAGCAGGTTTTCTTCTTCATCACGTGAGTAATGGAAGTTGCCGATCAGCACTTCGAAGCCCTTTGGTCGCAAAACCTGATGAATGGCTTCCAGCGTGTCGATGAACAGCAGGTTGGACAATGACGGCACCAAAACCACCACGGAATGGCTCTGGGCCGAGGCCAGGGCGCGGGCGGCGGGGTTGACCACATAGTTCAGGTCGAGGGCGGCCTTCTGGACTTTTTCCACCAGTTCGGTGGCCACCGTGCTGACGCCGCGCAGCGCGCGGGACGCTGTAATCGGGCTGACACCGGCCAGGCGCGCGACTTCGTTGAGGGTAGGGCGGCCAGTGGTGCGAGTATTTTTATCGTTTTTAGGGGTATTCATCGGATGGCTTGCCAAACAAAATTCAAGGCACTAAGGTAGCGCTGTCTCGATGCAGCTGCAAATGCGTGAACGAGGTTTGCCTGATCCTCGCTTTTTGGCCTCGAGAACGAACATGCTGCAACCCACAAAAATGACAAGAAGGCGTCGGCAACTTCTGCTTTTGCACTTGAGTCTTACGTCGCAAAGGTAGCGCTGTCTGCGCGCTGAGGTGTTACATGAATCATCCCATCACCGCCCTGGTCATCATGGGCGTTGCCGGTTGCGGCAAGACCTGCGTCAGCCAGTCCCTGTGCCAGCTTAGCGGCGCGACCGCCATTGAAGGCGACACTTTCCACCCTGCCGCCAATATCGAAAAGATGAGCGCGGGTATCCCCCTGAACGATGAAGACCGTGCCGGCTGGCTCGACAGCCTGTGCGATGAACTGCGCCGCGTCGATGCCAAGGGCGAGCGCCCGGTGCTGACCTGTTCGGCCCTCAAACACAGTTACCGCGAACGCTTGCGCAGTGCCTTGCCGGGCCTGGGCTTCGTTTTTCTTGAGCTGACCCCCGAAGTCGCCGCCGATCGTGTGTCTCATCGGCCGGGCCACTTCATGCCGTCGACCTTGATCGACAGCCAGTTCGCCACACTTGAATCGCCCGTTGGTGAGCCCCTGACCCTGGCTCTGGATGCGTCCAGCCACAGCGTCGATGAATTGGCGAAGCAGGCTCATGCATGGTGGCTCGATCATGGCTTGAAACTCGCCAGTTGAGTTTTGCTCCAAGAGATAGCGCTGTCCTGACGGCATTTGAATAATTGCTTTCATAACAACAACAAACAACGGAGACACCCCCCATGTTTGGCATGTCCCACGAGTCATTCCTGCTGCTAGACGCAGTGGTCACGGTGATCGGGCTTATCGTCCTGATCACCAAGTTCAAGTTGCACCCATTCCTCGCACTGATCATCGCCGCCGCCTTCCTCGGGCTGACGTCCGGCATGCCGATCGGCACTATTATCAAGGCGTTCCAGGATGGCTTCGGTGGGGTACTCGGTTTCGTCGGGATCATCCTGGCGCTGGGCACGATGCTCGGCAAAATGATGGCCGAATCAGGCGGTGCGGATCAGATTGCGCAGACGTTGATCCGCGCCTTCGGCAAGGACAAGGTGCAGTGGGCGATGATGTTCGCCGCGTTCCTGGTCGGCATTCCGCTGTTCTTCGAAATCGGCTTCGTGCTGCTGATTCCGCTGGTGTTCATCGTGGCTCGTCGCACTGGCGTGTCGATTATCAAGATCGGTATCCCGCTGCTGGCTGGTCTTTCCGCGGTACACGGCCTGGTGCCGCCGCACCCGGGGCCGCTGCTGGCCATCGGTGTGTTCGGTGCCGACATCGGTAAAACCATTCTGTACGGCCTGATCGTTGCGCTTCCAACGGCCATCATCGCTGGCCCGATCTTCGGTACGTTCATTGCCAAGCACATTCCCGGTCATCCGAACCAGGAGCTGGTGGATCAACTGTCGCGCGAAACGGATTCGGCTGAACTGCCGAGCTTTGGCATCACTCTGGTGACCGTGCTGCTGCCGGTGTTCCTGATGCTGCTCAAGACATTTGCCGACGTGGTGCTGCCCGATGGCAACATCTTCCGCACTTTCATGGATCTGATCGGTCACCCGATTTCGGCGTTGCTGCTGGCATTGCTGCTGTCGCTGTATACCTTCGGCTACAAGCAGGGCATCGGTTCCAGCCAAATGATGAAATGGCTGGATGCCAGCCTTGCGCCGACCGCCGCGATCATTCTGATCATCGGTGCCGGTGGTGGCTTCAAGCAGATGCTGGTGACCAGCGGTGTGGGTGACGTGATCGGTCACATGGCGGTGAACGCACAGATCTCGCCGATCCTGCTGGCCTGGCTGGTGGCGGCGGTGATCCGCATCGCGACCGGTTCAGCGACCGTGGCGACCATTACTGGCGCGGGCATCGTGGTGCCGGTGGTGGGGATGATTCCGGGCGTGAACCGTGAGCTGCTGGTACTGGCCACCGGTGCCGGTTCGTTGATCCTGTCCCACGTCAACGACGCCGGTTTCTGGCTGGTGAAGCAGTACTTCAACATGACCGTGGCGGAAACCTTCAAGACCTGGACCGCGATGGAAACCATCCTGTCCGTGGTGGGCCTGGGCTTCATCCTGCTGTTGTCGTTGTTCGTTTAAGCACACTGCACTGATCGTTCCCATGCTCCGCGTGGGAATGCATCCCGTGACGCTCCGCGTCACAGTGGACGCGGAGCGTCCATGGCGGCATTCCCACGCAGAGCGTGGGAACGATCAAGCAAAAAAAAACCGCAGCAATGCGGTTTTTTTGTGGGAACGATCAATGTGTCAGGCGTTGGTTTTGGTTACTAGCCCATCCGCCCGGAACATCCCGCGAATCCCGCGCACGGCCTGACGAATCCGGTCCTGGTTTTCGATCAGCGCGAAGCGCACATGATCATCCCCATACTCGCCAAATCCCACGCCCGGCGAGACACAGACCTTGGCCTCGGCCAGCAGTTTCTTGGCGAATTCCAGCGAGCCCATGTGTGCGTAAGCCTCGGGAATCTTGGCCCAGACATACATCGATGCTTTCGGGTTTTCGACCATCCAGCCCAGTTCATGCAGGCCTTTGACCAGCACGTTGCGACGCTGCCGATATTGATCGGCAATGTCTTTGACGCATTGCTGATCGCCTTCCAGCGCCGCGATGGCCGCGACCTGCAGCGGGGTGAAGGTGCCGTAATCGTGGTAGCTCTTGATCCGCGCCAGGGCGTTGACCAATTCCGGGTTGCCGACCATGAAACCGATGCGCCAGCCGGCCATGTTGTAGCTCTTGGACAGGGTGAAAAACTCCACCGCGATGTCCTTGGCGCCGGGCACTTGCATGATCGACGGGGCTTTCCAGCCGTCGTAGACGATGTCGGCGTAGGCCAGGTCGTGCACCACCAAAACATCGTACTGCTTGGCGAGGGCGATTACCCGCTCGAAGAAATCCAGCTCCACGCACTGGGCGGTGGGGTTGGACGGGAAGCCGAGGATCATCATTTTCGGTTTCGGGATCGAGCCGCGAATCGCCCGTTCCAGCTCGGCGAAGAAATCCACGCCAGGAATCAGCGGCACCGAGCGCACCTGGGCACCGGCAATCACGGCACCGTAGATGTGAATCGGGTAGCTTGGGTTCGGCACCAGCACGGTGTCGCCCTGATCGAGGGTGGCCAGCATCAAATGCGCCAGACCCTCCTTGGAACCGATGGTGACGATGGCTTCGGTTTCCGGGTCGATGTCGACTTCGTAGCGATCCTTGTACCAATTGGAGATCGCCCGGCGCAGGCGCGGAATCCCTTTGGACGTGGAATAGCCGTGAGTGTCTTCACGCTGGGCAACAGTGACGAGTTTTTCGACAATGTGCGGCGGCGTGGCGCCGTCGGGGTTGCCCATGCTCAAGTCGATGATGTCTTCGCCACGACGACGGGCGGCCATCTTCAGCTCGGCAGTGATGTTGAAAACGTAAGGGGGGAGTCGATCTATGCGCGCAAAGCGGCGCGGCGAACCTTGTTCGGCCATTGTTGCCTCGGATAACGTAAGCGCCCGGAACCGTCCGAGCGACGCTGGCCACTGCGGTGGCCTGTGCGGAATGTAAGGGCAGCTGTGGCAGACTGTCCAGCGTCTATGTAAACAATTTTTGCGAAGGAAATCGGTTGATGGAATTTACCAGCGGCTTTTTGCTGAGCCTTTCGCTGTGCCTGGACATCGGTGTGGCCAATATCGCAATGATCACGTTGGCGATGCAGCGCGGCTATTTCCAAGGCTTTGCCCTGGGGCTGGGGACGTGTGTCGGCGACCTGATTTACGCCGTGCTGGCATTGGCCGGGATGACCGTATTGCTGCAATACGAAACCGTGCGATGGGTGTTGTGGATTGGCGGATCGGCGCTGCTGCTGTATTTCGCGGCGAAGATGATTTATTCGGCGATTCACCATGAAGCGCTGTTGGCGCAAACCCCGGAGGTGGGGCATAACTCGCACCGTCGCGAGTTTTTCCGCGGGATTTTTCTTGCCATGTCATCGCCCAGTGCCATTCTCTGGTTCGCCGCGGTAGGCGGAACACTGATCGCCCGTTCCGGTGGTGGTGGCACGGTCAGCTCGGCGCTGTTTCTTGGCGGTTTCTTGTGCGCCGGGGTGCTCTGGTGTGTCGGCCTGTGCTTCGCTGCGAGCCACGGCGGCAAGTTGCTCGGTGACAAATTGCTGCGTTATTCCTACATGGCATCGGCAGCGATCTTCTGCTATTTCGCGGTCTACGTGATCCTATCGGGGTATAACGAGTTTATCGGTCCAGGCGCCATCGAACAGTTGCATGCACTGTAATTTGGCGAATCGGGTTTGGCTTCTATACTCCCAGCCGAACCCACCTTTTGTACCAGGAGTTGAGTCATGGATGAGCAAACAGGCGTCGAAACGGCCGAACCACGCTTCGAAAACGGGCACTTCATGCTCATCGCAGGGCTTGGCGGACGATTTACCCAAGAGACGGCCCCAAAGCAGATTCCCAAGCTGTGGGAAAAATTCGTCCCCCACCTTGGCAATGTGCCCGGCCAACAGGGCGAAGTGACCTACGGTGTTTGCTGTAATCCCGACGGCAAGGGTGGTTTTGAATACATCGCCGGCGTCGAGATCAGCAAGCTCGACGACCTGCCCGAGAAATACCGCTGGATCGAGATACAGCCCCAGTATTACGCGGTGTTCGAGCACAAGGGCTCGCTGGATACCCTGCCGCAAACCTTTCAGTACATCTGGAAAACCTGGCTACCGCAGTCCGGTCGCGAGGCGGCGGATGCCCCGGATTTCGAACGCTATAGCGAAGATTTCAACCCCAAGCTCAATACCGGCGTGCTGGAAATCTGGCTGCCGCTAAAAGTGTAATGAGCGGGTCAAGCGGCGGATCGTCGGTTCGCCGCTCTGATCGATATCAACACCTTATTGATTTATGATCCCCAACCTTTCCCACGCCGATTCCGAGCTGCCATGAACACCGTCATCCGCCACGTCAGCCCCGCTGACCTGGACCGTTGCTATGCCATCGAAACCGTTGCCTACGAAGGCGATGAAGCCGCTACCCGCGAGAAAATCGCCACCCGCATCGCCACCTGGCCCGAGGGCTTCATCGTTGCTGAAGTGAATGGCGTTGTCGCCGGTTTCATCAATTCCGGTGCGGCATTTCAGGTGGAGATGTCGGACGAAGCGTTCAAGGAACTGATCGGCCACGACCCGGCCGGCCCGCACGTGGTGATCATGTCGGTGGTGGTGCATCCGGACTATCAGGGGCAGGGGCTGGCGAAACGCTTGATGAGTGAGTTTATCCAGCGCATGCGTGCACTGAACAAGGCCAGTATCCACCTGATGTGCAAAGAGCGGCACATTGCGCTCTATGCCGGGTTTGGTTTTGCCTACATCAAGCCCTCGGCGTCCGACCATGGCGGGATGGCGTGGCATGAGATGGTGTTGACGCTGTAACCAGGGCCGGCCCAGATTCAGCATGGGCCGGTTTGATCATAATACTCAATCGATCCCGACAAACCCGCCGGTCTGGTGCTGCCACAACCGCGCATACAAGCCGCCATGGGCCAGCAGTTCGGCGTGGCTGCCGGTTTCGGCAATTTTGCCGTTTTCCAGCACCACCAAACGGTCCATCCGCGCGATGGTCGAGAGGCGGTGGGCGATGGCGATCACGGTTTTGCCCTGCATCAGGGTTTCGAGGCTTTCCTGAATCGCTGCTTCGACTTCCGAGTCCAGTGCCGAGGTGGCTTCGTCCATGATCAGGATCGGCGCGTCCTTGAGCAGCACCCTGGCGATGGCAATCCGCTGACGCTGGCCGCCGGAGAGCTTCACACCGCGTTCCCCGACATGAGCATCAAAACCGGTGCGGCCTTCAGAGTCCGACAGCAACGGGATGAACTCGTCGGCCCGGGCCTTGTGCACCGCTTCCCAGAGTTCGGCATCGGTGGCGTCGGGTTTGCCGTACAGCAAATTGTCGCGGATCGAACGGTGTAGCAGCGAGGTGTCCTGGGTGATCATGCCGATGCGTTCACGCAGGCTTTCCTGGCCAACTTCGGCGATGTTCTGGCCATCGATGAGAATCCGCCCACCCTGCACGTCATAGAGGCGCAGCAGCAGATTGACCAACGTCGATTTGCCGGCACCGGACGGGCCGATCAAGCCGATTTTCTCGCCGGGTTTGATCGTCAGGTTGAGGTCGCTGATGATCCCGCTTTTCTTGCCGTAGTGGAAATCGACGTGATCGAAACGCACCTCGCCACGCGCCACCTTCAAAGGCTTGGCCTGCTCGCGGTCGGTGATGCTGACTGGCTGGGAAATGGTCTGCAAACCGTCCTGAACCATGCCGATGTTTTCGAAAATGCCCGTCACCACCCACATGATCCAGCCAGACATGTTGACGATGCGGATCACCAGGCCCGTGGCCAAGGCAATTGCACCCACTGAGATCAACGACTGCGTCCACAGCCACAGCGCGAGGCCGGTGGTGCTGACGATCAGCAGGCCGTTCATGCTGGTGATGGCCACGTCCATGCTGGTCACCACACGGCCGGCCAGTTGGGCTTTTTCGGTTTGTTCCTTGATCGCTTCGCGGGCGTATTGCTGCTCGAAGTTGGTGTGGGCGAACAGCTTCAGGGTGGTGATGTTGGTGTAGCCATCGACGATCCGTCCCATGAGTTTGGAGCGCGCATCGGACGACACCACCGAGCGTTCCTTGACCCGTGGCACGAAGTAGTAAAGGGCGCCGATGAAGGCGGCGATCCAGGTCAGCAGCGGGATCATCAGGCGCCAGTCGGCTTCGGCGAACAGCACCAGTGAACTGATCGCGTAGATCAGCACGTGCCATAGCGCATCCACCGCTTGCACAGCCGAATCGCGCAACGAGTTGCCGGTCTGCATGATGCGTTGGGCGATGCGTCCGGCGAAGTCGTTCTGGAAGAAATTGAGGCTCTGTTTGAGCACATAACTGTGGTTTTGCCAGCGGATCAGGCTGGTCAGGCTGGGGCTCAAGGTCTGGTGCACCAGCAAGTCATGCAAGCCGACGAATATCGGGCGCAGGACCAACGCCACCACCGCCATCCAGGCCAGTTCGATGCCGTGTTCCTTGAAAAAATCGACGTTGGGCGTGCCTTGGGCGAGGTCGATGATGCGGCTCAGATAGCTGAACAGCGCCACTTCGATCAGCGCGCCGAACAGGCCGACGATCAGCAGGACGGCGAAACTCGGCCAGACCTGCTTCAGGTAATAGGTATAGAAGGGGAGAACCCGATCCGGCGGAGCCGCCGTCGGTGCATCGCGGAAAATGTCGATCAGTTTTTCAAAACGACGATAAAGCATCAGTTCTCCGCCCGCGCACGGGCTCTCCTTTAAACGATATGAGCGGCGCCGGCAGAACCGGCGGCCGCTCAAGACTCCCTGTCCAGCTTACTCTCAGTCGATGCGCTTGGCCGACTTGATGAACACGGGATCGGCCGGCACGTCTTTCATGCCGCCACGGGTGGTGGTTGGCGAGTTGACGATGATGTCCACCACGTCCATGCCTTTCACGACTTTACCGAACACCGCGTAGCCGTCGCCCTGATCGAGGAAGTCATTGTCTTTGACGTTGACGAAAAACTGGCTGGTGGCTGAATCAGGCACGGACGTACGAGCCATGGACAGCGTGCCACGCACGTTATGCAGGCCGTTTTTGGATTCGTTCTTGATCGGCGCCTTGGTTTCTTTTTGCTGCATTTGTTGAGTGAAACCGCCGCCCTGGACCATGAAGCCAGGAATCACACGGTGAAAAATCGTGTTGTTGTAGAAGCCGCTGTCGACGTACTCAAGGAAGTTCTTGGTACTGATCGGCGCCTTGACCGGGTCCAGTTCGATTTCGATCTGGCCGTTGGTGGTTTCCAGCAGCACGTGCGGCGCCTTGGCGGGCGTGGCGGCCATCAGGTTGGCGGCAAACAGAACGGAGCCGGCGACGAGGGCAATTTTTTTCAGCATGGGTCAGTGATCCTGAGTGGTGGTGTCGACTGCGGTGAGAAACTCGAGCAGCGTTTGGTTGAAGCGTTCGGGTTGGTCCAGCGGGGTGGCGTGGCGCGAATCGGCGATCACCACCAGCCGCGCATCGGGCAGCAGTTTTACGTAAGTTTCCTTCACCGAGACCGGTGTGTAATCGTGGTCTGCGCTAACGATGAGGGTTGGACAGGTGACTCGCGAAAGTCGTTCCTGAACCCCCCAGCCTATGAGGGCATCGAAGCTGGCGAGATAAGCATGTTTGTGGTTCTTTGCCCAGCGCACGGCAATTTTTTGCCGCAAATCGGCTTGGTCGGGTTTGGGAAACAGCATGCGCCCCAAGGCTTTGCCGATTGTTTCCATGCTCAGCAGTCGGGCCATGCTCCAGCGTTTGATTAGCCACCAGTAGTCACTGGGCTTTTGCATTTTGACTTGCGGCTGGCTATTGACGATGCACAGACTTTTGAGCAATTGCGGCTGATCCACCGCCAGTTGAAAGCCGATTATGCCACCCATGGAAAGCCCTACATAATGTGTCGGGCCGAGGTGCAAGTGTTCAATGAGAGCGATCAGGTCGGCGCTGAATCCGGCGATGCTGTAACGCTCACGGGGTTTGTCGGAGCGCCCGTGGCCGCGTACGTCCGGGACGATCACCCGGTAGCGGGCTGACAGCGCCGGGATCTGCATTTCCCAGTCCAGGGTGCTGGAGCCCAACCCGTGAACCAGCAGCAACGGCGTGCCGTGGCCATATTCCTCATAGTGCAGGTTGCAACCTTCATGTTCGAAATAGGCCATACGTACACTCCATGTCAGGCTTGTTCAGGGGCGGCGAAAGGTGCATCCAGCGGCGCGGTATCGAAGGTGCGCAGCAGTTCGATGAGAATCTGCGTGGCCGGGCCCAAGGGTTTGTCCTTGTTCGAATACAGAAAGAAGCTCGGGTTGCGGCTGCCACCCTGGTCCAACGGTAGCACTTTGAGCGTACCTTCCTTGAGTTCGCGCTCGATCATGTGCCGGGGCAGCCAGGCGAAGCCCAGGCCGCTGCTGACGAAGGTCGCGGCGGTGGCCAGGCTGCCGACGGTCCAGCGCTGCTCGGCGCCGAGCCAGCCGACGTCTCGTGGTTGCTGGCGGCCGGAGTCGCGGATCACCACTTGCATCTGGCTTTCCAGGTCCTGGAAGCTCAGTTCGCGGTTCAAGCGATGCAAGGAATGCTCGGGGTGGGCGACCGCGATGAATTCGACGTCGCTCAATTCTGCGCCCAGATACCCGGGAATACTGAACCCGGTGATGGCCAGATCGGCCACGCCTTCAAGCAACACTTCCTCGACACCCGATAACACTTCTTCGCGCAGACGCACCCGGCAACCACGGCTTTGCGGCATGAACGCAGTCAGGGCGCGAACGAGGCGGGCGCTGGGGTAGGCGGCGTCGACGACCAGCCGCACTTCCGCTTCCCAGCCTTGCTCCATGTGATGGGCCAGGTCTTCCAGTTGGCTGGCCTGTTTCACCAGTTGCCGGGAACGGCGCAGCAGCACGCCGCCGGCTTCGGTGAGCACCGCTTTGCGGCCGTCGATGCGCAATAGCGGTACACCGAGCTGGTCCTGCATGCGCGCTACGGTGTAGCTGACCGACGATTGCGAGCGGTGCAGCACTTCGGCGGCCTGGGCGAAACCGCCGTGATCGACCACGGCTTGCAATGTTCGCCATTGATCAAGGGTCACGCGGGGCGCTTTCATGTTGAGCTCCTCTTGTCCTAAGCTGGCAGTCCTTATTGGAGACTGCTGAATGAAAAAACTTTGTTGTGTGATGGCGGGTTGTGCGGCGTTGGCGATGTTGCCGCTGACTGCGTTTGCCTATCCGATCGACGTTCAAAAGCAATTGAACGGCTTGAGCATCGACTACAACGCCTTTGATACAGATGCCGACATCGCCTCCATTCAAGTGAACAACTACGGCAGCACTGATGCGATCTGCAAGGTGGTTTTCAACAATGGCCCGGAAGCGCCGCGTAATCGCACAATCGAAGTGCCCGCCGGTAAACATAAAAACGCCACTGCCAAGTTCACCCGCACCATCATCAAGATGCGTATCAACCTCACCTGCACCCCGAAATGACATCGAGCGGAGCAGCCCAGCTGGGACATGCTCCGCTTGTAAACGAATTTATCGATGCTTTATAGCAGTTATTTGCGCTTTTTCATCGATATGACTCTGTTTAACCTTCACTCCATCGACCTACAGCATTCTCAGATGGAGGCTACATCCCATGTCCCGCGTTCTGATCATCGAAAGCAGCGCCCGTCAGCAAGACTCGGTTTCCCGCCAGCTGACCCAGACCTTCATCAACCAATGGAAAGCCGCACACCCGGCCGACCAGATCACCGTCCGTGACCTTGCTACAACCCCGGTGCCGCACCTGGACATCAACTTGCTGGGCGGCTGGATGAAGCCTGCCGAACAACGCAACGAGATCGAGCAGGCCTCGCTGGAGCGCTCCAACCTGCTGACTGATGAACTGCTGGCCGCCGACGTACTGGTAATGGCTGCGCCGATGTACAACTTCGCCATTCCGAGCACCCTCAAAGCCTGGCTCGACCACGTGCTGCGTGCCGGTGTGACCTTCAAGTACACCGAAACCGGCCCGCAAGGACTGCTCAGCGGCAAGCGTGCTTATGTACTCACCGCTCGCGGCGGGATCTACGCCGGCAGCACTGCCGATCACCAGGAACCCTACCTGCGCCAGGTCATGGCCTTCATCGGCATCCACGACGTCACATTCATTCACGCCGAAGGCATGAACCTGGGCGGTGACTTCCAGGAGAAAGGCCTGAACCAGGCCAACGCCAAGCTTTCCCAGGTCGCTTGAGCCGTTAATCGCCAGATAATCGCTGGATGGTCTAGTGACCTGGCGCAACCCTTCAAGCCTGCATGCGCATCGAACCTCCCTTTGCACTTGTTGCTCCTGAGTGCTCTAGCCCGATTGAACGCATTAGCGAGATCGGGCTTTTTTTTGCCTGCGATTTAGTGAATGAGCACACAACCCCCTGTGGGAGCGAGCCTGCTCGCGATAGCGGTGTGTCAGCCAACATCAATGTTGAATGTAACGCCGTCATCGCGAGCAGGCTCGCTCCCACAGGGATTTGTGTTGCCTGACTGTTCGCGATGAAAGGGAAAACCCGCTATCGTCGCCGCCATTCGAAATGAGGCGACCATGGGCTATCTACTTTTTGTCACGCTGATCCAGGCGTTTTCCTTCAGCTTGATCGGCGAATACCTGGCCGGGCATGTCGACAGTTACTTCGCGGTGCTGGTGCGGGTGCTGCTGGCGGGGCTGGTGTTTATTCCGCTGACGCGCTGGCGCTCGGTGGAACCGGCCTTCATGCGCGGCATGTTGTTGATCGGCGCGTTGCAGTTCGGCGTGACTTACGTCTGCCTGTACCTGAGCTTCCGGGTGCTGACGGTGCCGGAGGTGTTGCTGTTCACCATCCTCACACCGTTGCACGTGACCCTGATCGAAGACGCGCTGAACCGGCGCTTCAATCCATGGGCCTTGATCGCGGCATTAGTGGCGGTACTCGGGGCGGCAGTGATTCGCTTTGACCGGATCAACCCGGATTTCTTCATGGGTTTCCTGTTGCTGCAATTGGCCAACTTCACCTACGCCGCCGGGCAGGTGCTCTACAAACATCTGGTGGCCCGCCATCCGAGTGATCTGCCGCATTACCGACGCTTCGGCTACTTCTATCTGGGCGCGTTGGCGGTGGCGTTGCCGGCGTTTCTGTTGTTCGGCAAACAGAACTTCCTGCCCGAAGCGCCGCTGCAATGGGGCGTGCTGCTGTTCCTCGGCCTGGTCTCTACCGCGCTGGGTCTGTACTGGTGGAACAAGGGCGCGTGCCTGGTGAACGGCGGAACGTTGGCGGTGATGAACAACCTGCATGTGCCGGTGGGGTTGCTGATCAACTTGTTGATCTGGAATCAGCATGAAGAGCTGGGGCGGTTGTTGTTTGGTGGGTCGGTGATTTTGATGGCGGTGTGGATTAGTCGGTTGGGCATTCGGCGCGCAACTAAGTTCGTGTAGGATCCGCCGCAGCCTGCGGAAGATGGACCGGCAAGCAGAGGTTCAGCTGGTAAGTAATGGACAACAAAACTAAGGGAATGCCTGCATGAAATCCGCGTACAAAAAAAAAGCTTTGGCTGCCTGCCTGTGGGTCGGCTTGACTGGTCTTGGTTATATGGGGCTCAAGCACCAAGACACCAGGAATACCCCTGAATCCAAATCGACTGTTGTTCAGGCTGCAAAACCGGTCGTTCAAGCCGAAGTGCCGACACCAGATGCTGCACACACTTCGTCAGTACCGGCTATCAACCTGCTCGTAGCTTCGCACCCTCTTCATACGGTAACGCGGCTCACCGTTGACACAATAGCCGACGTTGAAATCTTTAAATACCTCCGAGGGTAAGCCCAGCCTCTCTTTTGTGGGCTCTTATTCCGAGGAACGCTACAATCAGAACAATTCAAAAGATTTTAATTCAACGGAAATAGGATTAAAACTATCAATCCCTCTATTTGAAGGATTTAGGAATAGTGCCAGAGTCGCGGAGGCAAATGAGGACATACATCTGCAGGAAACGCTACTGAAACAGGCTGAATTAAACGTGACCAATGCTATATGGATAAATTACTCGGATCTTAAAACAGAAATAGATAGTATTAATATATCTAAAAGTTTGGTGCGCTCGGCTGAGGAGTCTTCTGGGGTAGCTAAAGGAAGATACAGAGCTGGAGTCGGTTCAATTATTGAACTATTGAACTATTGAACTATTGAACTATTGAACTATTGAACGCTCAGACCGCATTAGCCAATGCTAATCAGCAGTATGTGCAGTCTCTTGCTCGATGGAGAGCTGCTCGTATACGGTTAGCAGCGAGCGTTGGCGTACTGGTACGCAATGATCAGATGATATCTATGTGACCATCATTCATCTAGTTTTTTGGTGTTTTAAATGACTTGTAGTGCTAATGTGTTTTTTTTCAGAAACTTATGTCTGATACTTTTTGTTGTTTTGTCTTATTTTGTGCTGGCTGAAAAACTGCACGCGCAGGATTGGAAAGATTTAACTGTCAATGATCTTTTAGTGATGCGGAAACTGATAGTTGCTTCTCATCCAGGCGCTTTAGATAGTAATAATGAGTCTTTTGCAGACTGGGTTGAACGAGGTTATTTGGAAGCGAGTCAGCTGTCCAAGCGTGTCAACTCAAGGAAGGATTCTCAAGCCGTTCTTAATTTTTACATTGCGGGCTTCAAAGACGGACACGTTGGGCTGAATCAAAATAACCCTGGGAATTCTTCTTGGGCAGGTTTTATTTTGGACATGCAGGGGCAGAAATTCGTTGTAAAACACGTCGCTCAAAATTGGCCTATACCGTTACCGCCGATGAATTCCACTGTTGTATCGTGTGATAGCAAATCAGTCCACGAGATACTAAAGAATGAAATATCTCCTTATGTTGATCGCAGACTTAATCTGAAATCCACTTGGTTGCATTTAGCTAAGCAGTTGACTGTCGATGATGCCAACTATCCCGTGCTGGCGAGGGTCTTATCAAAAAGCTGTTTGGTTGTTCTCCCTAATGGAGCAAGACAAAACTTTACTTTATTATGGCAAGAGGATCGCGGGCAATTGGAGGCTTTTCTGCGCCAGCCTCAACCGCCCCAAACTCTCCAAAATTTGGGAGGCGGGCGATATTGGATACATGTGTCAAACTTCATGCCATCAGCAGCCGAGAATGCTTCCCTCGATAAAATGCTCGACGTCATCAAGAGTATCAATGATGCCAAGCTGGTTGTGCTTGACACACGAGGCAATCGCGGCGGTAACAGTTTAGTGGGTGCTGAAATACTTTCTGCTCTGTTAGGCTCGCCATTGGTAAAAGGCTTGGATGGGCCATCTCGTGCGTATGCGATGTGGCGAGTTTCTCCTTTTGCACTCTCAACGCTCAATAAAGCTCTAACTACCATGGAAAGCGACTATGGAAAAAATAGTGAAGCTTATAGATTTGTTTTTGGTTTAACCCAGTCAATGGAACTCGCGCTTCACGAGAAGAAAGACTGGTTGCGCCAGCCGAGCACTTCCTCGGTCGATCAAGAGGGTTCGAGAGGAGTCAATGCCCAAGGTTTTAAAGGTAAGCTTGCACTGGTGACTGACTCATTTTGCGCTAGTGCCTGTCTAGACTTTGCGGACGTCGTTCTTGCTGTTCCGGGGGTTGTCCATTTGGGGTTATCAACGAGCGCTGATACACTTTATATTGATATAGGC
The DNA here is from genome assembly GCF_050280605.1 of Pseudomonas sp. NPDC089918. Classification (NCBI taxonomy): domain Bacteria; kingdom Pseudomonadati; phylum Pseudomonadota; class Gammaproteobacteria; order Pseudomonadales; family Pseudomonadaceae; genus Pseudomonas; species Pseudomonas sp. NPDC089918. Next base: position 41,006 of record NZ_JBNNVP010000029.1, read on the forward strand.
TCTCAAACACTGCCGAGTGGTGCCCAGTTCTGGCTACCGTTAAAGGTATGGAGAGGCCGAACACGAGGAAATAATCAAAGTTATGATCCCCAGTTTGTTTTTGATGGGGATATAAACGATACAGCGGCAGTTCAAAAGTGGGTTCTTGATAACTTATGATCGGATCGGCGCCATTCCTCAAGTGCGCCGAAACCGGTGTTTACATGACGTGTTTTTCAGGCTCGGGAATATGGCTTGCACCGAGGACCGCCGGCAGTAAGCCGGCGCGTAAATCCCCACCGCTCGGCTGCTGATAAAGGCTCAAACCAAACTCCGGCAGTACCGCCAGCAGGTAATCGAAAATATCCCCCTGAATCCGCTCGTAATCGGCCCACACGGTGGTGCGGGTGAAGCAGTAGATTTCCAGCGGAATGCCTTGAGCGGTGGTCTGCATCTGGCGAACCATGCAGGTCATGTTCGGCTGGATTTCCGTGTGACTCTTCAGGTATGCCAGCGCATAGGCGCGAAAGGTGCCGATGTTGGTCATCCGTCGACGGTTGGCCGACATCGCTGCGACGTTGCCCTGAGCTTCGTTCCAGGCCTTGAGTTCGGCCTGTTTGCGGTTGATGTAGTCGGTCAGCAGATGCACCTGGGACAGCTTCAGCTCTTCGTCATCGCGAATAAACCGCACGCCGCTGGCATCGATGAACAGGCTGCGCTTGATCCGGCGGCCACCGGACTGCTGCATGCCGCGCCAGTTCTTGAACGACTCGGACATCAGGCGCCAGGTCGGGATCGACACAATCGTCTTGTCGAAATTCTGCACCTTGACCGTGTGCAAGGTGATGTCCACCACGTCACCGTCGGCACCGACTTGTGGCATCTCGATCCAGTCGCCGACCCGCAGCATGTCGTTGCTGGTCAGTTGCACGCTGGCAACGAACGACAGCAGGGTGTCTTTGTAGACCAACAGAATCACCGCCGACATGGCGCCCAGACCCGACAGCAGCAACAGCGGCGACCGGTCGATCAGCGTGGCAACGATGATGATCGCGCCAAACACGAACAACACCATTTTCGCCAGTTGCACGTAGCCCTTGATCGAGCGGGTGCGGGCGTGTTCGGTGCGGGCATAAATGTCCAGCAGGGCATTGAGCAATGCGCTGACGGCCAGCACCAGGAACAGAATGGTGAACGACAGCGCCACATTGCCGAGGAAGTTAAGGGCAGTTTTGCTCAGGTCCGGCACCAGATGCAGACCGAACTGGATCACCAGCGAGGGCGTCATCTGCGCCAGGCGATGAAACACTTTGTTGTGGCGAAAATCGGTGATCCAGTGCAGCGACGGCTGGCGACCGAGGATTTTGGTCGCGTGAAGAATGAGGTAGCGCGCCACTCGTCCGAGCACCAGCGCCACCACCAGCAGCAACATCAGCGCGAGCGTGGAATGCAGGAGCGGGTGCTGATCGAGAGCACCCCAGAGGTCTTGGGCATTGAGCCAGAGCTGTTTGATATCCATGGGTGAAAACGGTTCTTCTGTAGGACGCGACGGGGCGATTAGAGCATTTAAGACGTTCCGGATGACGTTTTGAGGCAAAACAGGCAACAAAAAAACCACTGTTTGCAGCCGTTTGTATAAAGAAACTCGGCCTTCGCGCTCGAAACCGTTACCCTATGCAGCTGTTTTTTTGTATTTCTTCGAGGTAGCACCCGTGTTTTCCCAATTCGCCCTGCACGAACGCCTGCTCAAAGCCGTGGCCGAGCTTAAATTTGTCGAGCCAACGCCTGTGCAAGCAGCGGCTATTCCGCTGGCGCTCCAAGGGCGTGACCTGCGGGTGACGGCGCAAACCGGTAGCGGCAAAACCGCTGCATTCGTTTTGCCGATCCTCAACCGCTTGATCGGCCCGGCCAAAGTCCGCGTCAGCATCAAGACCCTGATCCTGCTGCCGACCCGCGAGCTGGCCCAGCAGACCATCAAGGAAGTCGAGCGCTTCGCTCAGTTCACCTTCATCAAGTCCGGCCTGATCACCGGCGGTGAAGACTTCAAGGTCCAGGCTGCCATGCTGCGCAAGGTGCCGGACATCCTGATCGGTACGCCGGGCCGGATGATCGAGCAACTGAACGCCGGCAACCTCGACCTCAAAGAAGTCGAAGTGCTGGTGCTCGACGAAGCCGACCGCATGCTCGACATGGGCTTTGCCGAAGACGTGCAGCGTCTGGTGGAAGAGTGCACCAACCGTCAGCAGACCATGCTGTTCTCCGCCACCACCGGCGGTTCGGGCCTGCGCGAGATGGTCGCCAAGGTTCTGAACAACCCTGAACACCTGCAGTTGAACAACGTCAGCGATCTGAATGCCACCACTCGTCAACAGATCATCACCGCCGACCACAATCAGCACAAAGAACAGATCGTGAACTGGCTGCTGGCCAACGAGACCTATCAGAAGGCCATCGTGTTCACCAACACCCGGGCCATGGCCGACCGTATTTACGGCCGTCTGGTGGCGCAAGAATACAAAGCGTTCGTGCTGCACGGTGACAAGGACCAGAAAGACCGCAAACTGGCCATCGACCGTCTGAAGCAGGGCGGTGTGAAGATCCTCGTGGCCACCGACGTAGCCGCCCGTGGCCTCGACGTGGAAGGCCTGGACCTGGTGATCAACTTCGACATGCCGCGCAGCGGCGACGAATACGTTCACCGCATCGGTCGCACCGGCCGCGCCGGCAATGATGGCCTGGCCATCTCGCTGATCTGCCATGGCGACTGGAACCTGATGTCGAGCGTCGAGCGCTACCTCAAGCAGAGCTTCGAGCGCCGCACCATCAAGGAAGTCAAAGGCACCTACGGCGGACCGAAAAAGGTCAAGGCCTCGGGCAAAGCCGTTGGCGTGAAGAAGAAAAAGGTCGACGCCAAAGGCGACAAGAAGAAAACCGGCGCCAAGGCCCCGACCAAGCGCAAGATCGCCAACCGCCCGAAGACCGACGCCCTGTCGCTGGTCAGCAAGGACGGCATGGCGCCTTTGAAACGCCGCAAGCCGGAAGCGCCAGCGGCTGAATAAAGCGCTGTAGCGTTCCCATAAAAAACCCGGACAGTGTCCGGGTTTTTTTACGTCAAAAAATCGCATCAGCTCTTACAGCTGCACGCTCAAACCCGTGCAGGAGCTGCCGAAGGCTGCGATCTTTTGATCTTGCGGTTTAACTCTTGGCTTTCATCTCCGCCGATTCCAGCTCCTTGAGACGCTGATCAATCAACTGGCACTTGTCCGGCAAATCCTTGCTGGCCGTCTCCAGGTCCATCTTCTTCAACTCGTCGTTGATCTCCTTGGCCTTGGCCGGGTTTTGCTCCGTGATCTTGGCGACCTCCTTGGCCAGTTGTTCACGCTTGGCGGTGGCTTCGTCGGGCGGGCAGGCCCAAACGGGGAGGGCGCAGGTGAGGGTGGCTGCGAGGGTGAGTTTGAGCAGGGTTTTCATAAAGTCAGGCCTCGGTTCCGGTTAAGGCGGGTTATCCGGTTGAGGGCTGAAGGGCGAAAAAAGTTCAGTGACAGAAACGGGCGACCCACAGGTCGCCCGTTTTCATTCACTCCACAGCCTGCGCCCGCAACCGTCGACCAATCACATCCATCAAATCACAACCATCACGCAACGGTATGGCCAGCAGTTTTGAAAAGTCGGAAAGCACGACCGTGTCGCAACCGATCTCGGCGCGAAAGGCGATGTTCTCCAGCACCTGGGTAACCGTGCGAATGCGGTAATCCGCCATCGCGTGCAGGACGTCGAGTGGCGCTTGGGTATCAATAAGCAGAGAAGCCGGGATCAGGTCGATTCCGGTGAGGGGCATGTATCTATCCATCGTTGAAGCCTCGTTTAGTTTGCTGAGACTGCCAGCAGTTCGTCGCCAAACGAAATGGGGTGGCAGCTGTACGCAGGTTGGCGAACCGGAAACGAGTAACCGGCAGACCCGAAGGTCTCCCGCGCACAACTGCCATAAAAACAGTTTTGCGGATGCGGAGGCGCCTGCAAATAAGCAGACAGCTCTCGCACTCGTTCGTCAGGTCGCCAAACCCGGTCGCCATGTGGACGACGGGCGGACTATAAGCTTCATCGTTCCAGCGGTGCAAGGTGCGTGATTCCGAGGTTGGCGTAGGACTTTTACGATCAACCGTGTCCAGGGCTTACCAGCCAACAGCGTTCAATCCAAACCGCAGAAATACCTGATCGAAACCAACCCGGTACTCACCGACCTCAAGCAATTCATGAGCTCGGACTACCTGCTGTCGAACCTCGGTTACGACCCGGACACCAGCGCCAAACGACTGGGCGACGGCCTCTTCGAACAACGCCTGATCCAGCAAGCGGTAGTGGCCCGCACCGGCCAACGCTTCATCGGTGGCCAGACCTCCGACGAGGGCTTGTTCAAATACCTGATGAACAACGCCGTCGTCAGCAAAACGGAACTCAACCTGTCTCTGGGCGTCAGCCTGACCTCCGAACAGGTCGCAGCGCTGACCCACGATATTGTCTGGATGGAAGAGCACGAAGTGAACGGCGAGAAGGTGCTGGTGCCGGTGCTCTATCTGGCCCAGGCCAACAACCGTTTAGCACCCAACGGCGCGTTGATTGCCGGCAACGACATCACCCTCATCGCCGGCAAGGACCTGAACAACGCCGGCACCTTGCGCGCCTCCAACAACCTGTCGGCCACCGCCGCCAACGACCTGGTCAACAGCGGCCTGGCGGAAGCCGGCAACCGCCTCGACCTGAAAGCCAGCAACAACCTCGTCAACAAGGCCGGCGGCATCATCGCCGGCCGTGACGTCACGCTCACCGCCACCCGGGGCGACGTGATCAACGAACGCACCGTCAGCAGTTACGACGACCAGAACGGCCAATGGTCCTGGTCCCAGGGCTTTGCCGACAGCGCGGCACGAATCGAAGCGGCCAACAGCCTGACCATCGGTGCCGGGCGCGATTTCAACACCATTGGCAGCGTGATCAACAGCCGGGGTGAGCTGACGATTAAAGCGGGCCGGGACGTGAACATCGTGTCGGCGCAGACGGCCAACAGCATCACCGATGGTCGGGATCATAACGATGCGTCGGTGACGCAGCTTGGCTCGCAGGTCTCTGCAGGTCGCGACCTGACCATTGACGCCGGCCGCGACCTGACCGCCATTGCCAGTCAGATCGATGCCAAAGGCGACATCGGAATGGCTGCCGCAAACAATCTGACCCTGGCCTCGGCGGCGGATGAACAGCACTCGTATGAAAAAACCGAGAGTGTCACCAAGCAAGAAGACCATGTCAGTCAGGTGTCCTCGGAGATCACTGCGGGGGGCAGCGTTGCCCTGAAGGCGGGCAAGGATTTGACGCTGATCTCAAGCAAGGTCACCGCCGGGGATGAGGCCTATCTGGTGGCCGGTGACAAGCTCGAACTGCTGGCGGCGCAAGACCGCGACTACACGCTGTATGACATGAAGAAAAAGGGCGGTTTCGGCGCCGAGAAAACCCAGCGTGATGAAGTCACCGATGTGAAAAACATCGGCAGTGCAATCACTACCGGGGGCAACCTGAGCTTGGTCAGCGGTGGGGATCAGCGGTATCAGGTGGCGAAGCTGGAGAGTGGCAAGGACATCATCCTCGACAGTGGTGGCAGCATCACTTTCGAAGCGGTGAAGGACCTGCATGACGAGAGCCACACCAAGAGCGATAGCAACGCTGCCTGGAACTCGATGAAGGGCAAAGGCAACACTGATGAAACCTTGCGTCAAAGTGAGTTGGTGGCCAACGGCGCGTTGGTGATCAAGGCGGTGAACGGCCTCAAAATCGATATCAAGCAAATCGATCAGAAGAGCGTCAGCCAGATCATCGACTCCATGGTGGCGGCTGATCCAAAACTGGTCTGGTTGAAAGAGGCCGAACAGCGAGGCGATGTTGATTGGCGTCGAGTGGAAGAAATCCACAAGAGCTTCAAATACTCGAGTTCGGGACTCGGCGTCGCCGCACAATTGGCCTTGGCAATCTTGCTGGCAGCGGTCACAGGCGGGGCAGGAGCCGGGTTAATTGGTGCTACGGCGGGTACCTTTTCAGCAGGCTTCGCCAACGCGGTATTGATCGCGGTGGAAACCACGGCAGCCAACAGCGCCATCAGTAACAAAGGTAACTTGGGTGCAGTTTTAAAAGACACCTTCAGCAGTGAAAGCCTAAAAGGCTACGTGCTCTCCGGATTATTGGGTGGAATTGGCAGCAGCAGCCTGGGTTATGACCCAAGTAAAATTGGGTTCGACCTGGACAGTCTTGGCCAAGTCGTTCTCAAGACCGGTGCTGACACCGTGGCCCAAACCGTCCTCCAGGGTGGCAGCCTGGGCGATAACTTCGTCGATAACCTGCTGGGTGCCATCGTTAATATTGGCGGCGCAATTGCGGCCAATAAAGTCGGCAACTTGAATCTGATCGACGGCAGCCCGACCAAGATCGCGGCTCACGCACTGGTCGGTGGCTTGAAGTCGATGGCCATGGGCGGTGACTTCAAGACGGGAGCATTGGCAGGGGGAGCTAACGAAGCACTGGTGCAGTACCTGGCGGACTTGGTGCTGCCCGAAGGCTACGATCCGAACATGCCGGGGGCCGACCAGGCTAAAGCCAACTTGTTAGCGATGTCGCAGCTGCTTGGCGTACTCACAGCGGTACTTTCAGACAGCGATCCCACTATTGCCGCGAACATCGCTGCCAATGCCACTCAATACAACTACCTGAATCATTCGGATCTTGAGCGGGCAGCAAATGAGTTGAAGGGCTGCGGGAGTGATTCCGCCTGTATAAACAAGGCGTACACCAACTATCACGAACTGAGCCGTCAGCAGGATATTGATGCGGTCGCACAATGTGCAGCGAATCTCGCCAACTGCGGTTCCATCTCCAAGCGCGTCGCCGAAGCTGAGAAGCAAACCCAGAATCTCAAAGACATCGCCGCCTCGGCGTCGCCCGAAGCCAAAGAGATCTTTGACCTGTTGATTACGGAGAACAACGGTTTCCAGAACATGCTCGCAGGTGTTACCGCCGGGCACACGGTCAATGCGATTGCCGATACCCTTGTTCAAGTATTCGGCATCAGCCACGAGACCGCTGTTGTTGCTATCGAGAATCTTGCGACGCTCGCGACCGGGTTGAATCCGACCATCAAGTCTGTGGGGGCGGGTGGTGGTAAGGGCCCGACCAAAGAAGGCGGTTCGGGGGCACTGGGGGAATCTAATGCCTCGGGTAGTGGGACGGGCGGTCCAAAAGAAATTGAAAATCAGATCATAGGGAAACCAAGAGTCGGAAGCGCAACTAAAATTCCTGATGGTCAGCATGGATTTAATGACATTATTGATAACTATGCTGGTGATGCTACTAAATTTGAAATACCCACCAAAGGTCCTGGTGGTGTGGTGATTAGGGTGTCTGAACTCAGTCAAATTGAAGGTAGTAATAACGGTGTCGAAGGGGTTTTCGAATGGATTGTTGATGAAGGAGATGTCACTCATCGACGTTTTATTCCGGGCGGAAAAGTCACTGGGTTGCCTAACCAAATTCCGAAGAAGTAGGAGGGGATGATGGATCCATTAAAGTGCTTGATCAGTTTAGGTTTGATGGAGTGGTCAACCATTTTGTTAGGGTTTGGTAAAGGTTGGGTGGGACGGGAAGATATTATTGAATATGCTCTCAGTCAGCTTCTGAACGGTAGTGAAAGTGAGGATGTTGCTGTTCTCGCAGGAGGGATGTGTCTAAGTGATGAAGAGTTGCTTGGGCTTGCCTCAAAACAAATAAAAATATCAGATGATGTCGCTGATATGGATAAGTGGCGTTTGGCTTTTTTACTGTGTATTGATTTGTCTGGCGATAGTGACGAACACAAGATTGATAGGCTTCAGGAGGCCTATGCGGATTTTGGTTATCCAGAAGATATGGCTTTATGTAGCATCTACTCTCAAGGTAATGCTTGTCCGCTTGTCGTTATGCGTGAAGTTGTGGAAAAGTTGAAGGCGCAATTTTTTATTGATTAGTTTGCAAAAATTGGAACAGACTGCGAGGGATCCCAACAAATCTACTCCGAGAGAAAAGGGGGCGGATTTATTTGTCTGGCTTGTCCAGAAATTAAATCTGTCCCCTTTTTGCTTGAAGTTATGTATCTAATAATCATGTCCCCTATGCGGACTAGGATGTTCTTATGTCTATAATTCGAGAGGGTATAGTCGTCACTGGTGAGTATTCTGGCTGGCGAGTGCGTATTGATGATGATCGTGGCGGAGATACTGGTGGATATTATCTCTATCTGGAAAAAATTGATGGTCAAGGATTTGATTATTGGTTTGAGCATGAAGCTGGTCTTCAAGCGCAATTGGCTGATTTTAATATTTCCTGGATAAATTAATTGTTAAAGGATAAGGAGGATAAGCGGGGGGCAGACCACGTTTTTCTTGAGCGCGGGCCGGTGCGCCTTTGATTTAAAACGTGGTCTGTCCCCTTCATCGTTCCAGCGGTGCAAGGTGCCATATTCCGAGGTTGTTGTAGGGCATTTGCCCCAGTTGCAGTCAGGCAACCGGCCGCACCTACAGAACACCGCGCAACTTTGTGGGAGCGAGCCTGCTCGCGATAGCGGTGTATCAGTCGACATCAATGTTGAATGTTAGTCAGTCATCGCGAGCAGGCTCGCTCCCACAGGGGATTTGTGGTGTTCATGGGGGCTGTGTCCAGCCTGGACCTGTGCCTCGATCCCTGAGTGTCTACCCCCCATGACAGCAACTGGCCGGTGCCTTGTCCTCATACCGATCGTGATGCCGCACCCAGTCCATGATTTCCTCTTCATTACGCCCCTTGGGCGTGAGATCGAGGTAGTTATAGGCGCCAACCAGCAAATCCAAACCTCGGGCATACGTTGAATAGGTGTGAAAAATCTCCCCCGCTTCATTGCGATAAAACACACTGAGCCCGGGGAGTTCTTCTTCAGCCCCGTCGGTTTTTTCGTAGTTGTAGGTAGCTTTTCCAGCGGCGACGTCTTCGGCCCGGGCTGATACGCCAAAGTCGTAGTTGAAGTCGCAACCTTCAGACGAGACCCAGTCGAATTTCCACCCCATGCGCCGTTTGAAAAGCTGGAATTCGGCGAACGGTGCGTGGGAAACCGCGACCACGGCTACATCGTGATGGGCCAGGTGTTGGTTGGCGCCGTCGATGTGGTCGGAGAGGAACGAGCAACCGGGGCAGCCTTCGTCCCAGCCAGCGGCGAACATGAAGTGGTAGATGATCAATTGGCTGCGGCCGCCGAACAGGTCGGTCAGGCTCAGTTCGCCGTTGGGGCCCTGGAAGCGGTAGGGTTTGTCGATTTTCACCCAGGGCAAAGTGCGGCGTTCGGCGCTGAGTTTGTCTCGTTCCTTGGTGAAGGCTTTTTCGTGGGCCAGGTGTTGTTTGCGGGCAGCGAGCCATTCTTCCCGGGACACGACCGGATGGTTCTGAATGTTCATGGTGATTTCTCCTGCATGCTTTGGCGAAAGTCGATCCGCGCAGAGGGGTAAACCGTCTTACACAGCCTAGTCGTTTGGCCTGTGCCCTATTCGACATACCGCCGGTCGGTAGGGCGAAATAACCAGGCTGAACGGCCGCCCTCCCTGTCGGTCACAACCTATGAAGGCCATTTCACTCACGGGCTCTGGAGGTTGATCAGGATGACGACTTATAACTGGGATTTGATTGAACGCTTGCTGCATGAAGTGCAGAACGGCGCTGGCCACAGTTTCACTCCACGGCCTTATGCCGAGCAGTATGCGGCGGAGAAAGCCTCCGCGGGTGAGCCGTTTGAGAACCTGGATCACCTGAAAACCGTGGCTGGCGAGTACGAAAAGTTACTGCTGCTGCGGGGCTATATCGAGTCTCGGCCAGAAGATCAGGGTGGCAATGGTGAGAACTACATTTTGACGCCTCGGGGCTCGAGTTTATTAAGCCTGATTGACAGCAGCATTCCGGGTAATGAGCATCCGCGCGAGGTGCTGGATGAGCAGGAAGATGCGCTGGAGGAGATGACGTTTGATGAGGTGGCGTCGAAGGCGCAGATTGCCTGAAGATCGCGTTTACCCCCTGTGGGAGCGGGCTTGCTCGCGAATGCGGTGTGACAGTCGACATAGATTTGAATGTTGAACCGCATTCGCGAGCAAGCCCGCTCCCACATTGGATTGTGGTGATCCGTTTAATCCTGCCGCGCCGCTTTCAGGCATTTCAAATCAACGAAATCCTTGCGCACACCTTCAATCTTTTGCAGCAACCGTTCACGTTGAACCGGTGTGCTCTCGGCCATCACGTCCACCAGCAACGCCCGAGCCTGGGCTTCGGTGTTGGCGTAGGCCTCGCGGTAAGCCGGCGTCCACAAACTCTCGCGATTCACCAGAAGTGTCTCGATTCGCTGTGGGAATTCTGGGCTCTGCCGTTGCGCGACTGCCGCGCTGAATTGCTGTTGCCAATGGGCGCGGTTGGCAATCCATTGCTTGTTCTGATCACCCAAGGCATTCGACCAGGCCACGACCCGTTGCTGTTGGCTCGGGTTGAGCGGGCCGAGCCAGTCATTCAGGCGTTTCTCCATGCGCTTGCTCCGCTCTTTGATCTGTTGCTCCAGAGACGGTTTGAGGTAGGCCTCCTGACGTTTGCGTTGGTCCTTGGCGAAGGCATCGTTCATTTCCGCGACTTGCTTGTCATCAAGGCCCTGCAACAACTCGATGGCCGACGGGGTGATTTCCCGGGCGGTATCGGCGATGGCCTGTTTGGCTTCCTGGGTGCGGGTTTGCAGTGCGGCGTCGGTGATCTGGTTGGCTTCGACCATGGCCTGTAAACGATCCAGCCAGTCGAGGTAGCCGGGCAATTGCGTGGTGCAGTGCCAGCTCAAGTGTTCCTTGAGGCGCTCGTTGAACCAGTCTTTTTGCTCGTGATTCATCTCCAGGTAGTCGCTGAGCGTCCAGGGAATGATCACGTCGAGGTTGCGGTAAGCCAGGCCCACGCGGCTGCACGCGGCGACGGTGAGGCTAAGGGTGAGGATGACGCCGATCTGCTTCAACCAGTGCGACATGACGAGTCCTTGCGAAGACCTGGTTTCTTAAAGGGGTCTCTTGTGTGATCGCGGGATAAGCCCGGCAGTTCAGCCAATTAATAGAAGCTGTGCGCAGCCTTGAGCGTCACCAGGCCGTCGCACTGGCTATTGTGGCCAGAATAAGCGGAACAATCGCTGCCGCTCAGGCTTGAATCACTGTAGATCAAGTCCAGATCGATGCCCATGAACGGCCGGGACAATTTCACTGACCAGTCGGTAAAGCTGCCTACATACCCATCGTCAACGGACACCGGTGTGTTGAGTTGATGGGTGGTGTATTTCAGGCTGATCCCGATGCCGAACGGCTGGTTGCCACTGAGGTCGGCGAACAGGGTGCTGTTCTGTTTGTCCGGGTCGTTGCTGAAGGCCGCGCCGAAGCGACTGCCCAGCAGGGTCAGGCCGCCGAAAAGCTCCTGGCTGTCGAGGGTGTCCACTTTCGGGTAGCTGTAATGGATCATGCCCACTTCGTAGCCGAGGGAGTGATCGAAGGGCTGTTTAAAGCCCATGTAGGAATCGACTTCGAGATTGCTCGAGGGACTCAGCCCCATGCTGGGGGACCATTGACCCACATAGAAGCCGCTGTCGTGGCTCAGGTCGAGGCCACCGTGGAACGAGCCGGTCGTCGAGGGTTTGACCAGCCCTTGGGCCATGCTGCGACTGGGCGTGGTGGCGAGTTTAAGATCGAAGTCGCCCAGTTCGCGCTGGAAGACTTGCGCATTGGCGTCTGAACACCACAGCACGCTGCAGAGCAGGAAAAGAGAGGGCTTGAGCATGCGTCACTCCATGAACAGCGAGGAGCAGGTCCTTGAAACCTACTGAAACGCTTGATCTAGACGTGTGCAAGCATACCGGCGAATGCTCGGCATCGAGGGCCGTTCGTCGATTTTTGAAATATTGATTTGTTTGATGGGGTATTGCGGGAGGGTTCCAGTCCAAGCGCTTCGAAGCTCAAAGCGCTTAGGGACCAGTTAACACAGGGGGATTACTTCTTGCCCAATGTGATCTGCTTGGACGGGCCGAACGTCTGGCCGCTGACGCCTTTGGCAATTTGCTGGATCTCTCCGCCGGACTTGAGGAACGCAGCGATCTGGTTGTTGATCGATTCGCTGGTTTCAACGGCTGGAGCTGGCTTTGCTTTGCTGTTGGATGCTTTTACACGCATGGCGGCCATTAACCTGTAGAAATTAACTTGGCCAGGCATCGTACAGGAAATACTTGACAATTGCTTGGTAAATATCCTCCCGAAATACACCTCGGAGAAACGCAATTTATCGCAAGTTATTATTCGCAATGTTCCCGTAAGCTGCTGTTTTAACTAAGAACCCAAGTGAAGAAAAAGCGTTTTTCGGATGGGCAGACCATGGAGCGAGGCACCCAAATGGTCTGACGAGCGGGCAAGCGCACCGGGTAAAACCCAGGAAAATTAAGGCCTTCGACGGATTTTCTTGTGCCACCGGACCGGCCGCCGAACGCGGCCCGCAAAACCGGGTAGAATGCCGCCCACGCAATGAGGGTATTGGACATGGCTTTAGTCGGGCGCTACAACAGTTTGCAAGTGGTTAAACACACTAACTTCGGTTTATATCTGGACGGTGGCGCGGATGGCGAAATCCTTCTGCCTAACCGTTATATCCCCAAAGATATTCCCAGCGAAGATGAAGACTGGCTCAACGTTTTTATTTATCTGGACAGCGATGACAAACTTATCGCAACGACCGAAAAGCCGAAAGTTCAGGTCGGTGAATTCGCCAGTTTGAAAGTTGTTGAAGTCAACAGCATCGGCGTGTTCCTGGATTGGGGTTTGCCGAAGGACCTGCTGCTGCCGTATTCCGAAGAAAAGCGCCAGATGACGGCCGGCGAGTATGTCGTGGTGCACGTTTATCTCGACAAACACACGCGCCGCATCACCGCGACGGCGCGTCTGGACCGCTACCTGGACAAGACCCCGGCCAATTACACCCCGGGTCAGGAAGTTGATTTGCTGGTGGCCGAAGCGACCGATATGGGCTTCAAGGCAATCATCAACAACAAGCATTGGGGTCTGATCCACAAGAACGAAATCTTCAAGTTCATGCGCGCCGGTAAAGAAGAGAAGGGCTTTATCAAAGAAGTCCGCGCCGACGGCAAGATCAGCCTGAGCCTGCAACCGGTGGGCGAGGAAGCTGCCACTAGCCTGAACTCGAAGATTCTTGCCAAGTTGCGCGACAACAACGGCACTCTGCCAGTCAGCGACAAGAGCGACCCGACGCTGATCAGCAGTATGTTCGGCGTCAGCAAGGGCAACTTCAAAAAGGCCATTGGTGCGTTGTACAAGAACGGCCAGATCGTCATTCACGCTGATCGTATCGAACTCAGCTGACCCTACGCCGCCCGTGTAGGAGCTGGCGCAGGTTGCGATCTTTTGACTGTAAAAGATCAAGATCAAAAGATCGCAGCCTGCGGCAGCTCCTACAGGGAGGACGCGACCGCCATATGACGCAAGCAACGATTTAAAGGTCTTTTGCAGACACCTTTTTCTGTCCATCTGGTTAATAATCGACGGCATAATTTTTCGCCCCGGCACTCTGCTCAGCCAGAAGGTCGGGGCTTTGCTTTTACTGTCGAGTCACTGCCATGGATTGTGTTATCGAGGTGTTCCGGTGAGCGCCACCCGGCGTAGCGCCGATGGGTTTGCCCTGCAAGTGATGGTCGGGCTGTGCCTGATCTGGGGCGTGCAGCAGGTGATGATCAAGTGGGCCGCGCCCGACATCGCGCCGGTCATGCAAGCGGCGGGGCGGTCGGGTATTTCCGCATTGCTCGTAGGATTGTTGATCTGCTGGAAGGGCGGTTGGGATCAGGTTGGCACTACCTGGCGCGGCGGCTTGCTGGCGGGTGCGTTGTTTGGCCTGGAGTTTTTCTTCATTTCCGAAGGCCTGCAATTGACCACGGCCGCGCACATGTCGGTGTTCCTTTATACCGCGCCGATCTTCACCGCGTTGGGCGTGCATTGGCTGCTGCCGAGTGAGCGTTTAAGGCCGGTGCAGTGGCTGGGGATTGTTCTCGCCTTCATCGGCATTGCCATTGCGTTTGCCGGTGGCGTGTCGTGGGACAACCTCGACCACCGCATGCTGATGGGCGATGCGTTGGGCGTGCTGGCTGGCGCGTCATGGGGCGCGACCACTGTTGTGGTGCGCGCCTCGCGCCTGTCGGAAGCGCCGGTGACGCTGACGCTGTTTTATCAACTGATCGTCGGCTTCGTCGGCCTGCTGTTGATCGCGATCCTCAGCGGGCAGGTCACTCATGTCAGCCTGACCACTGTTGCCGTGGCGAGTGTGTTATTCCAAGGGTTGGTGGTGTCGTTCTTCAGTTACTTGACCTGGTTCTGGCTGCTGCGTCGTTATCTGGCGGCGAACCTGGCGGTGTTTTCGTTCATGACGCCGCTGTTCGGCGTCACATTCGGCGTGGTGCTGCTGGGCGAAGAACTGAGTCTCAACTTTGTGATCGGCGCGGTGCTGGTTCTGCTCGGGATCACTTTTGTGAGCGCAGAGCAGTGGGTCCGCCGTCGTTTGCGCAAAGCACTTGGGCAACCCTGACCGGGCGCAGCAACAGGCCTCCTGCGATGAGCAAACCGCTGCCGGCGATCAGCAGCGCGGGTTGCAATCCACCGCTGAAATGACTGCTCAGCGCTGCCAGCAACGGCCCGCTGAGCTGACCCACGGCGAAGCACGCGGTGAGCAGCCCGGCGTTGCGCTGGGTGGCATGGGGCGCCAGTTCCCGGGAGCGCTGCATCACCAGTTGCATGCAGGCCAGGAACGGCCCGCCACACAAGATCACCCCTAACGCCAGGCCGGCACCGCTGCCCAACAGGCAGGCGAAGACTCCGACCGCTTGCAACCACAATGTTGCCATCAGCCAATGGCGAGTGGCATTCGGGTTGTGCCGACGCAGGCTCACCAACACCACCCCGATTGCCGCCGCCAGACCGAAGCATGGCCAGAATAGATCGGCTTGCCATTGCCCATGGAACTGCGCGCTGGCCATTTGCGAGAGGAAAGTGGCCGGGATGATGTAGCCCAAACCGTACAGACCATAGATCACCGGTAAACGTCCGACACCTTGGGTGCCGGATGTGGCAGCAGGTGGTGTCGCCACAGAAGAGGCAGCCGGTTGCGGCAGGAACGGCAGAATCCCCAACAGCATCACCAGCCCGACTCCGGCATACACCAGCCACAAGACTGCGGACGTCTGCCCCAGCAGGTTCGAGCCCAGAGCCAACAACCCTGTCAGAAAAATCCCCAGGCCCGGCCCGGCAAAGACCAGGGCGCCAAGTCGCGGACGACCGGCCGCCGCTGCCAGCGGTTGACTCAATGCGGTAATCATCACCAACACCCAGGCGCTGGCCACGCCCGTGCCGAAACGCAGCACCAGATGCGACCAGAACCCGTCGGCCCAGAACGAGGCCAGGGTCAGCAATACACAGAGCCACAAACCGCCGATCAGGCGCCGACGAACCTGGTTGGGACGACGGGCGAACATCGCGTCCACCGCGCCGACGAAGTAGCCGAGGTAGTTGGCGGCGGCAATCAGACCGGCGGCAGTCAGGTCGATCTGGCCTTCGCTGAGCAAGTGCGGCAGTTGCGGGGTCAGGGCGAAACGCCCGATGCCCATGGCCATCATCAGGGCGATGAAGCTGGCGGTTAAGCGAATCAGAGGGGACATGGTCTGAGTTCCGTTCCGAGGATCAATGACCGCCAGGCTAGGACTGATTGACTTTCTTTAAAAATGAATAATAGTGAGAAACTTGTTCTGATTTGGAGAATGGCGTGGAATTCAGCCAATTGCGGATCTTCCAGGCGGTGGCGGAGGAGGGCTCCATTACCCGGGCTGCTGAACGCTTGCATCGCGTGCCGTCCAACCTGTCGACCCGGCTCAAGCAGCTCGAAGAGCAACTCGGTGTCGAACTGTTCGTACGTGAGCGTCAGCGTTTGCAGTTGTCACCTGCGGGAAAAGTCCTCTTGGACTACACCGCCAAGCTGTTCGCCTTGCACGACGAAGCCCATGCGGCAGTGCAGGGCGGGCAACCGGCCGGGGATTTCGTACTGGGCACCATGTACAGCACCGCCGCAATTCACCTGCCAGAGCTGTTGGCGCGTTATCACCGCAGCTATCCGGCGGTGAACCTGCAAGTGCAATCGGGCCCCAGCGGCGAATTGCTCGAAGGTCTGCTCACCGGGCGCCTCGATGCGGCGCTGGTGGACGGTCCGCTGGAACTGGCCGGGCTCGACGGCGTGCCGTTGTGCGACGAACGGCTGGTGTTGATCAGCGAGGCCGATCATCCGCCGGTACGCAGCGCACTGGATGTCGAAGGACGTTCGGTGTTCACGTTTCGCCAGGGCTGTTCCTATCGGATGCGTCTGGAAGCCTGGTTTGCCCATGATCACGCGGCCATGGGCCGGGCGATGGAGATCGAGTCCTATCCGGGAATGCTCGCCTGTGTGATTGCCGGTTCCGGCGTGGCGCTGATGTCGGAGTCGATGCTCGCCAGTCTGCCGGGGCGCGAAAGCGTGGCAGTGCACCCGTTGGCCGAGCCATTCGCCAGCGCGACCACTTGGCTGATGTGGCGCAAAGGCATGGTCGGGGCCAACCTGAATGCATGGATCGAGCAACAGCAGGCGGTGTATCCATCGGCAGCGATTCAGGCCCAGGCAATTGCTTGAACGTGCGGTCTGGGATTTGGATCAATTTAGTAACAGATCATTGCGATCTTGGGCGAGCATTGCGTAGGACTTCGGACTATTATCAGTGCGAAGGGGCTACAGAACTTCGGCCGCTCGGCACGACCCTGAAGGGGGGCATCATGAAAGAGAAAATCCAAAACTGGCTGCATGACCTGGGTGTCGCACTCGGTTTGATCGAACCGCCTCTGCAACCCATACCCATTCGCACTGACGACGAACAACGTCGCCGCCAGCAGCGCCGCCGGTAAACGCCTGAACCTATCTGGCAAGCGGGCTTGTTGTGGCAAGGAGACTTGCCCGAGGGGCTTGCTTGTGGCGAGGGGGCTTGCCCCCGTTCGGCTGCGCAGCAGTCGTAAACCGGCGCACTGCGTTCTGTCTGATACACCGCGGTGAGCGTTTTGGGGTCGCTTCGCGGCCCAACGGGGGCAAGCCCCCTCGCCACAGGTGACTGCATCTGCCACAAAAGATGTATATGACAACCGGTCTCAATACCGCCCGATCTCAATCAAAAACCGGCTCAAGTCGTCGACGGTCGTCGCAGTCTTGAGCATTCGGTCTTCTTCGGCGGTGGACGCTGTCAGTCCCAGCTGATCTTCCAGATGGAAAATCAGATCTTGAATATCTTTTTTATCCAGTCCCAACTGCACCAGACGGGTGTTGTCGTCGAAGTCTTCCCGGCCCTCCAGCAGACGGCTGATGAGGCGGTGCACGGCTGTACGAACGGCGTCTCTTGTCATGATTGTTCTTCGAGGGCGTTATTGTTGTTGTCCCTGGTGCTGAGTACAGCAGGCTTCAGGCGTGTCGGCGCTGCCACTCGTCTATCATCGTGCGCAAATACTCCCCGGAAAAACTCCCGAAATGTCCGCCGTGCACCGTGCGGATCGGCAGCGCGCGCAAGCGTTGCAGGCTGCGGGCGTAGTCGTCGAGGTTGGAGTGATAGGCGTCTTCGATCAGAGGCCCGTCGTAAATGATGTCGCCGCTGAACAGGGTTTCGGTCGCCGCTTCAAACAGGCTGATGCCGCCCGGTGAATGACCCGGCGTGTGCAGCACTTGCAGGACCCGATCGCCGAGATCGAGCACGTCGCCTTCTTCAATCAAACCCGTGGCCGGTGCGGCTTTGACCCGGTATTCGGCGTAGCACAACGGGCAGTCGGGGTGAGCCTCGAACATGTCGTCACCGACAAAAGCCTTGCTCAGGGTGTTGTCGCCGTCGGGCTCGGCGAGGATCTGTGCCTCGGCCGGGTGTACCAGCCGTTCGGGGAATTCGTGATGCCCGGCGATGTGGTCGAAATGGCAATGGCTGGCCACCGCCACCAGTGGTCGTTCGGTGATCCACGGCAATTGCTCGCGCAGGCTGACCAGGCCGGAACCGCTGTCCAGCAGCAAATCCTTGTCACGCCCCTGAATGTGCCAGAGATTGCAGCGGTAAAAGGGCCGAATGTAAGGCTCGTGAATCAGGCGGATGCCGTCGCTGAGCTGTTTCACTTCGAACCACTGATCGCGAGAAACAATCTTCATCAAAGGTTTTCTCCAGGCGAAAAAAAACGGGTGTGGCAACCGACGCCACACCCGTCGAAGAAAGCATCAAGTCGTCATGTTTAAGCTTAGGCGGCGCTGGCCACCACGGCCGGGCGACGGGACAGCAAGCTGACCACCACGAAACTCACCAGACCCACGCCGAGGCTGTAGTAGATCGGGGTGTTGGCGTCCATACCGTCCTTGACCATGAACAGCAGCGCGGTGGCGAAGCCCATGCCCATGCTGGCTATAGCGCCGGCGGTGGTTGCGCGTTTCCAGAAGATTGCACCGATCAGCGGGATCAGCATGCCGCCCACCAACAGGTTGTAGGCCAGGGTCAGGGCACTGATCACGTCGTTCACCACCAGCGCGATCCCCAGCACGGCGATGCCGGTCAGCAGGGTGAACAGGCGGTTGACCGCCAGGCTCGACTGTTTACCGCCGCGCAGTTTCGGCAGCAGGTCTTCGGTCAGGGTGGTGGCGGCGGCGAGCAGGCCGGCGCTGGCGGTGGACATCATGGCCGCCAGGGCAGCCGCAATTACCAGGCCACGGATACCGTCCGGCAGGGACAGTTTGACGATGGCGGCGAAGGCGTTGTTGACGTTGTCCAGGTCCGGGATCAGCACATGAGCGGCCATGCCGATCAGGGCGCAGGCCAGTCCGTAAAGGATGCAGTAGAAGCCTGCGAATGTACCGGCGACCTGAGCCACTTTGGCGCTCTTGACGGTGAACACACGCTGCCAGATGTCTTGGCCGATCAGGATCCCGAAGAAGTAGATCATGAAGTAGGTGATGATGGTGTCCCAGCCAATCGTGGTGAAGCTGAAGGCGGTTGCCGGCAGTTTCAACACCAACTCATCCCAACCACCGACGCGGTACAGGCAGATTGGCAACAGGATGAACATCAGGCCCACTGTCTTGATGACGAACTGGACGATGTCGGTCAGGGTCAGGGACCACATGCCGCCGATCGCCGAATAGATCACCACCACGCCACCGCCGACCAATACCGACAGCCAGAACGGCAGGTCGAACAGCACTTGCAGTACGGTGCCAATGGCCAGAATCGAGACCACGCCGATCATCAGCGCATACGCCAGCATGATCACCGCGCTCGCGGAGCGGGCCATCGGGTTGTAGCGTTTTTCCAGCACCTGGGTAACGGTGTAGATTTTCAGTTTCAGCAGCGGTTTGGCGAGGAACAGGTTCAGCGCCACGATCCCGCAACCGAGGGCTGCGCAGAGCCAGAAACCGGAGATGCCATGGACGTAGCCCAGGCGCACGGTGCCGACAGTAGATGCGCCGCCCAGAACGGTAGCGGCCATGGTGCCCATGTACAGGCTCGGGCCTAGGTTACGACCGGCGACCAAAAAGTCTTCGTTGGTCTTGGCCTTGCGCATGCCGTAGTAGCCGAGTATCAGCATCGCGGCGGCGTAGATGAGTACGACGAATAAATCCAAAGCCATGATGGCGTGTCTCCGATTGTCTTTTTTATGGTGAAACAAAGATGGTTCTATGGACCGGCCCCTGTGGGAGCGAGCCTGCTCGCGATAGCGATTTATCAGTCACATCAATGTCGGATGTGCCGCAGTCATCGCGAGCAGGCTCGCTCCCACAGGGGTGTCGGTGTCAGGCTGGCTGACGCATTTCAGGTTTTGCGATGGTGTGTGCGCCCTTGCTGCGTGCATCGTTGGGGCCGAACACCGCAGCCGGTTCCGGGAACAGGCTCAGCAATGTCAGGTACACCAGCGAGGCCAGGCCGAGGGTCACCGGCAAGCTGATGTCGATCCCACCAGCGAGGTTGCCCAGCGGCCCGACAAACTGCCCCGGCAGGTTCACGAAGCACAAACCCACCAATGCACTTGGGATCCAGGCACCCAGGCCGCGCCAGTTCCAGCCGTGGGTGAACCAGTAACGGCCACCTTTCTCGCCACGGGTGAACACCTGCAGGTCATCCGGGCAGTAGAAGCCGCGACGCACCAGCAGGCCGATGATCATGATCACCATCCACGGGGTGGTGCAGGTGATGATCAGCACAGCGAAGGTCGACACGCTCTGCACCAGGTTCGCCGCAAAGCGCCCGATGAAGATGAAGGCAATCGACATCACGCCGATCAGCAACGTTGCCTTGACCCGCGACAGCACCCTCGGGAACACGCTGGACATGTCCAGCCCGGTGCCATACAGCGACGTGGTGCCGGTGGACATGCCGCCGATCACCGCAATCAGGCACACCGGCAGGAAGAACCAGCTCGGCGATACCGCCAGCAGACCGCCGACGTAGTTGTTGGCCGCGATGTAGTCCGGTGCCTTGATCGCCACGATGGTGGCGGTGGCGAGGCCGAACAGGAACGGGATGAAGGTGGCGATCTGCGAGATCACCACGGCAGCCATGATCCGGCGCTTGGACGTATCACGCGGGATGTAGCGCGACCAGTCGCCGAGGAACGCGCCGAAGGAAATCGGGTTGCTCATCGCTACCAGCGCAGCGCCGATGAAGGCCGCCCAGAAACCCGGTTGACCGAGGCTGACGCTGCCGGCGTAGTTCACATCGAAAGGACCGGCGAAGGCGAAGATGCCCAGCAGGAACAACAGGCTGGCGCTCCACACGGCGATCTTGTTGACCCACAGCAGGAAGCGGAAGCCGTAGATGCACACCGTCAATACCAGGATCGCGAACAAGCCGTAGGCCAGGCCCAGGGTCAGGTCGGTTTCCGGCAGGCCGATCAGGCGTTTCGCGCCACCGATCAACGCATCACCCGAGCTCCACACCGAGAGCGAGAAGAAGGCGATGGCGGTCAGCAGCGACAGGAACGAACCGACGATCCGCCCGTGCACCCCGAAGTGCGCACCGGACGACACCGCGTTGTTGGTGCCATTGAGCGGACCGAACAGGCCCATCGGTGCAAGGATCAGCGAACCCAGCAACACGCCCAGCACAATCGCCCAGACGCCCGCCTGGAAAGACAGGCCGAACAGTACCGGGAAACTGCCGAGCACGGCGGTGGCAAAGGTGTTGGAACCGCCGAAGATCATCCGGAACAAGTCCGTCGGGCCTGCGGTGCGTTCGTTGTCCGGGATCTGTTCGACCCCGTAGGTTTCGATTTGCGTAAGGCTTTGGTCTTTGTTGTTGTTATTCATGATCTGCTCCGATCATAAAGGCGCGCTCATCGTGCGTGAGCGTCACCTGTTTGGCTAAGGGGGTGGCAGCCCTTCCGGCATTGCGGACAAATGTTCGTGGCAGGCCAGCCATAGGCCTTGTTGTTCTTGGCCAGACGTCTGTTTCTTGAAAACAATCGTCTCGCGTTCCTGGCTGAAGTGTTGCTCCCCTTGCATGCGCAGCTCGGTGGCTACGTCATGGATGAAAATCGCCACGTCACCTTGCAGGCTGACGAAGGCGTTGCTCGAGGTGCACGACAGCACCTCGAAGCCGTCCTCGGCGCGCCAGGTGTCCCACAACGCCTGATAGGCATCGCGCGACAGCAGGGGCTGCTCGAGGGTGTAGAACACGAAGCTGGCATCAACGCTGAATGCGCCGAAGTAAGCTTCGCGATCGTTACGGGCAAAGGCCGATACCAGCTCAGCGGCGGCATTGAGTACCTGATCACGTTCGCTCATGACCGATCCTCAGCGATGGACCACGCCCGGCAGTACGCAGAGCATTTCGTACAGCAGGTTGGCGCCCAGCAGCGAGGTGTTACCGGTGGTGTCGTACGCTGGCGAGACTTCCACCAGATCGCAGCCGACCAGATCGAGGCCTTGGCAGCCGCGCACGATTTCGATCGCCTGAATGGTCGTCAGGCCGCCGATTTCCGGGGTGCCAGTGCCTGGTGCCCAGGCCGGGTCGATACCGTCGATATCGAAACTCAGGTACACCGGACCGCCGCCGACTTTCTCGCGAACTTCAGCCATCAACGGTGCCAGGGATTTGTGCCAGCATTCTTCAGCCTGAACCACACGGAAGCCTTGATTGCGGCTCCAGTTGAAGTCATCAGCGGTGTAACCCTGAGCGCGCAAGCCAATTTGCACCACGCGGTCGCAATCCAGAAGGCCTTCTTCTACAGCGCGACGGAAGGTCGTGCCGTGGGCGATCTTCTCGCCGAACATGTGATCGTTCACGTCGGCGTGAGCGTCGATGTGCACCAGGCCGACCTTGCCGTGCTTTTTATGGATGGCACGCAGGATCGGCAGGGTGATGGTGTGGTCGCCGCCGAGGGTCAGGGGGATCACATCGTGTTCGAGGATATTGTCGTAGGCCTCTTCGATGATCCGCACGGCGTCCAGCAGGTTGAACGTGTTAATCGCCACGTCACCGATGTCGGCAACCGACAGCGAATCGAACGGCGCGGCGCCGGTGGCCATGTTGTACGGGCGGATCATCACCGATTCCGCGCGGATTTCACGCGGCCCGAAGCGGGTGCCGGGGCGCAGGGACGTGCCGATGTCCAGCGGGATGCCAATAAAGGCAGCGTCCAGGCCGGCGGCGGATGGCAAATGGGGAAGTCGCAGCATGGTGGCGATGCCGCCGAAGCGCGGCATTTCGTTGCCGCCCAGTGGTTGGTGAAGAATCTTGTCCACGGGTAAGGCCTCATCGTCGTTGTTTTATTTATGTCGGTTGCACGCTCGGGGAGAGACGGGCACCGCTGTGGGCCGATTCTGCGAAATGTAGTGACCGGGAAGAATCGCTACGGGCAAATACTTAGTTCAGATTTTTCTAAACTAATGGCGAGGGCGGAGATAGACTCTTACGCGTGATCGTTCCCACGCTCTGCGTGGGAACGCATCCACGGACGCTCCGCGTCCAGCTGTTTCCTGCATGTGACGCAGAGCGTCACGGGCTGCATTCCCACGCAGAGCGTGGGAACGATCTAGGTGCTTGGAGTCCCCCATGGCCAACGCTTTACCCGACCTGAAACTATTGCGCATCTTCGTCAGCGTGGTCCGCCATCAGGGGTTCGCCAACGCCCAGCAAGAGCTCAACCTCTCGACCTCGGCCATCAGCACTTACATGAGTCAGCTCGAAGCGGCCTTGGGCCTGGTGCTTTGCCATCGCGGTCGCGGTGGTTTCAGCCTGACCAGCAAGGGTGAGCTGTTCCATCAGGAAACCCTGCGGCTATTGGCCGAACTCGAAGGTTTCGAACAATACGCCGCCGCCCTCAAAGGCGAGCTGCGCGGAACCTTGAACCTGGGCGTGATCGACTCCACCGTCAGCGACAAGGCCTTGCCCTTCGCCGAAGCCATCGGTGCCTACAGTCAGGAGCACCCGGCGGTGCATTTGCATCTGTCGGTCATGAGCCCTTACGAGCTGCAACTCGGCGTGCAGGACAACCGCCTCGACCTGGCCATCGGTGCCTTTTCCACGCGCATGAGCGGTCTGGTCTACATGCCGCTGTACCGCGAGCAACACTGGCTGTATTGCAGCAGTCGCCATCCGCTGTTCACCGAGCGGCGTATTCCTGAGCAAGTCATCACCCAGCAGCGCATGGTCGGTCGCGGCTATTGGAGCCAGGCCGAACTGGCCCGCCACGGTTTCAAACACAGCGCGGCGACCGTGGAAAGTATGGAAGCCCAGCTGATTCTGGTGCTGTCCGGCGCCTACATCGGTTACCTGCCGGAGCACTACGCCCAGGCTTGGGCTGACAAAGGTGATTTACGCGTGCTGTTGCCGGCGACGTTCGGTTATCAGGCGCCGTTCTCGATGATCGTGCGCCGAGGCCGCAGCCGCGAACCGCTGATCCAGACCTTCCGCGACCTGCTCAAAGCGCAGCTCAATCAGGCTTAAGACAATGTCCAGAATCCAGTGCCCGCGTTGCCTGCGTCCACAAACCCATTGCCTGTGCCCGCTGATCCCGAGCCTCGACAGCCGCACCCGGGTGTTGCTGCTTCAGCATCCAAGCGAAGTGAACCACGCGCTGAACACCGCGCGGTTGGCCGCGTTGGGGTTGAAGAATGCCGAGTTGATCGTTGGCGAGGTGTTTGAGGATTTGCCGGCGCTGTTGAATCAGCCGGGCTATCAGGCGCGGCTGCTGTTTCCCGCCGAGGATGCGCAACCGTTGCAGGCTTACACCACCAATGATGAACCGCTATTACTGGTGGTTCCGGACGGCACCTGGCGCAAGGCGCGCAAAATGCTGCACCTCAATCCGTTGTTGGCGGCGTTGCCCAGAGTGACGCTGGCCGAGGGCGGGGTGTCGCGTTATCGCTTGCGCAAGGCTCCGGGGCCTGGGGCGTTATCGACGGTGGAGGCGATTGTGCAGGCGTTGCAGGCGCTTGAGTCACCCGTCAGTTTTGAGCCGTTGTTAAAACCGTTCGAGGCATTGATCGAGGGGCAGATTGCGGCGATGGGGGAGGAGACCTACCAGAAAAATCACGGGCGATGATCGTTCCCATGCTCTGCGTGGGAATGCATCCAGTGACGCTCTGCGTCACATCCGGGAAGGGACGCGGAGCGTCCCGGGCGGCATTCCCACGCGGAGCGTGGGAACGATCACTGACTACCGCTCGCGCATCGCCTCGGTCCGCGCTTTCAACACCGGTTTAAGCAAATAATCCAACACACTTTTCTCCCCGGTAATAATGTCCACCGTCGCCACCATCCCCGGAATGATCAGCAGCGGTTTCACATCCCCGCCCAAGTGATTCTTATCGGTGCGCACCTGAATCAGATAAAAGCTGTTGCCCTTGTCATCAGTGATAGTGTCCGCCCCGATCAGCTCCAGCTTCGCACTCAAGCCCCCATAAATCGTGTAGTCATAAGCGCTGAACTTGACCATGGCTTTCTGGCCCGGGTGCAGGAACGCCACGTCTTGAGGGCGGACCTTGGCTTCGATCAGCAGGTTGTCTTCCAGTGGCACGATTTCCACCATGTCGTTGCCCGGCTGGACCACGCCGCCGATGGTGTTGACCTTCAGCATTTTGATAATGCCGTGAACCGGCGACACCACGGTGGTGCGCGTCACCCGGTCGTCGATGGCAATGCTTGAGGCGGTGATTTTCGACAGGTCGGTGCGTTTCTCATTCAGCTCTTTTGCCGCGTCCGAACGGAAGGATTGTTCGGACTCGTCGATCTTGCTTTTGATCTCATTGATCGCCGATTCGGCACGGGGAATCGCCAGGGTCGTAGCGTTCAGCGAGCCGCGGATTTCCACCGCACTGCGTTTGAGCCGCAGGATTTCCACCGGCGAAACCGCACCGGTGCCCACCAGCGGTGCCGACATGTTCATCTCTTGTTGCAGCAGCGCCAGGCTGGAACTGAACTGCCCCTGTTTAGAACGGAATTCCGCCAGCTCCTGGGTTTTCTGCCGAAGTTGTTCGGTCAGCGTGCGCTGTTCGCTGGCCAGTCGGCGCTGACGTTGTTCGTACAGCGAGCGTTCGTCCTCGGCCACTTGTGGCGCCTTGGCGATGACTTCCGCAGACAGCTTGAACGGCCGGCCTTCCGCTTCGGCCGATAACCGTTCGACCTGCGCAGTCAGTGCATAACGATCCGCTTCACTTTCACCTTTGTTCGACAGGAATCGCGTGTCATCCAGGCGCAGCAACGTGTCGCCCTTGTTCACCATTTGCCCTTCACGCACGAAGATTTCCGTGACGATGCCGCCCTCCAGGTTCTGGATCACCTGAATCTTGCTCGAGGGAATCGCCTTGCCTTCGCCCGTGGTGACTTCCTGCAACACGGCGAACTTGGCCCAGACCAGCGAGGTGATCAGCAGCGCCGCCGCCAGCCACACGGTGATCCGCGACCAGCGCGGCGAATCCTGCAACGAGGCGCCGGCGGTTTCCGGCATGAATTCGCTTTCGGCACTTTTGCTGAAACTGCCGAGGTAGCTTCGGGCCGCTGAATCCGGTGTTTGAGCAGACATGGGCAATACCCGTCAGTTAAGAGAAATAAAGCCGAACACAAACCTGTGGCGAAGGGACTTGCTCCCACTCCTGTGGCGAGGGGGCTTGCCCCCGTTCGGCTGCGAAGCAGTCGTAAAACCTGCCAACTCGGTCTGTCTGATTCCACCGGGGTGAATGGTTTTGGGGCCGCTTCGCGACCCAACGGGGGCAAGCCCCCTCGCCACAGGTCATGTGTTTGTGCCCCTAAACCGTCGCAGAGCCGACACGGCCCTTGCGCAATGCATCGATGACCGCTTCTTTCGGGCCGTCGGCGACGATCCGCCCGTTGTCCAGCACCACCAACCGGTCCACCAGGCTGAGCATCGAGGTGCGGTGAGTGACCAACAGCAGGGTTTTGCCCTGAATCCAGCCGTGGAGTTTTTGCCGCAGGACGTCTTCGCTGCTGTTGTCCATGGCGCTGGTGGGTTCGTCGAGCAGCATGATCGGCGGGTCGAGCAACAAGGCCCGCGCCAGCAACACCGCTTGGCGTTGACCGCCCGACAGCAACTGACCGCGTTCACCCACCGGCCGGTCGAAGCCATGGGGATGTTGGCGAGCCAGTTCGGTTACGCCGGTCAGTTCGGCGACTTCGAGCATCCGGGCATCGCTGATGTAGCGCGCGCCGAGGGTCAGGTTGTCGCGCAGGCTGCCGGCCAGCAGCGGCAGGTCGTGGGCGACGTAACCGATCTGTTGGCGCAGGTCAGCGACGTCCAGTTGCCGCAGGTCCAGGCCATCGAGCAGCAACTGGCCTTCTTCCGGCGCATAGAAACCCATCACCAGCCGCGCCAACGTGCTTTTGCCTGAACCGCTGCGGCCGATGATGCCGATCCGTTCGCCCGGCTTCATGCTGAAGCTGACGTTGGCCAGGGCCGGAGCATTCTGGCCGTTGTAGTGGAACGTCACGCCGCTGACGTCGAGTGCGCCTTGCAATTGCGTGCGCTCCAGCGGCCGCTGCCTGGCGTCACGTTCTTGTGGCAACGACATCAGCGCATCGGTGCTTTTCATGGTCAGTTGTGCTTGCTGATAACGGGTGATCAGCCCGGCGATCTGTCCCAGCGGCGCGAGCACGCGGCTGCCGAGCATGTAGGTCGCCACCAGCGCGCCGACGCTGAGGTTGCCGGCAATGATGCTGTAGACCCCGGCGACGATGGTCGCCATGCCGCAGAACTGCTGAATGAACAACGTGCCGTTGGTGGCCAGCGCCGAGAGGTTGCGCGCGTGGCTGTCGAGGCGGGTGAGGGCGCCGTGGGTGCTTTCCCATTTGTGCTGGCGTTCGCTTTCGGCGCTGCAGGCCTTGAGGGTTTCCAGGCCGCCGAGGGTTTCGATCAGCAGGGCCTGGCGTTCGGCGCCGAGGCTCAGACTCTTCTGCACGGTGTCGCGCAGACGTGCCTGAATCACCATGGCAAAAATGATCGTGATGGGGAATGCCAACAGCGGAATCACCACCAGCCAGCCACCGAGCAGGCCGATCACCACCAGCATCAGCACCGCGAAGGGCAGGTCGATCAGGCTGGTCAGCGTGACGGCGGTGAGAAATTCCCGAAGGCCCTGAAAATCATGAATGCTCTGGGCGAAACCACCGATGGTTGCTGGCCGTGCTTTCATCGCCATGCCGGTGATGCGTTCGAACAACGTCGCCGAAAGAATCACGTCGGTTTTCTTCCCGGCGGTGTCCAGCAAGTGCGCGCGAACCACCCGCAGCACCAGTTCGAAACCGGTGCCGATCAGCAAGCCGATCGACAGCACCCACAACGTTGAAGTGGCCTGGTTTGGCACCACTCGGTCGTAGGTCTGCATCACAAACAGTGGCACCATCAGCCCCAGCAGGTTGATCAGGAAACTCGCCAGAATCGCATCGCTGTACAGCCACTTCGACAACTTCAACGTGTCGCGAAACCACGCTTCGACTCGCGGCACCAACGGCGCGCGCAAGTCTTCGAGTTCATGCCGCGGCCGAGCGAACAGGGCCTGGCCGCTGTAGTTGGCGGTCAGCTCGTCCGTGCTGACCCATTGTTCTCCGCCGTCGGCTTCGCTCGGCAGAATCAGCGCCTGACCGTCATCGCCGAAGCGACGCAAGATTGCGCAGCGACCATGGTTGAGGATCAGCATCACGGGCAGGTTGAGCGCGGAAATTTCCCCCAGTTCACGGCGCAGCACACGCGCCTGCAAACTGGCCCGGGCTGCTGCGCGCGGCAGCAAGTCCAGGCTCAAACGTTGGTGTGCCATTGGCAGCCCGGCACTCAGGCTGGCGCGACTGACCGTCGCGCCATGAAGTTTGCAGAGAATCAACAGACCGTCCAGAAGCGGGTCATCGAAGCTCAGACGCGGATCGACACCCGTGTTGCCGGTTTCCATGCTGGTCATATTGATCGCCTGTGGCGAGGGAGCTTGCTCCCGCTTGAGTGCGCAGCACTCACACTGTCTTCATCTTCAATCGGTGTTCGGGGTTGCTGCGCAACCCAGCGGGAGCAAGCTCCCTCGCCACAATTGGTCACGTTGAGCTACTTCATTTCAGTTCAGGCAAGCGAGCTTCGTTTTTCACTTCGGTGGCGGCGATCGCATCGGCAGGCAGCACCACCCGTTGTTTGCTCAGCAACTGACCCATGTTCGCCAGCACGCGGTACATCGAAAACTCCTCGGTGTAGCGCACTTCGGTGTAGCGGCGGTTGGCGTTGTAGAGCTCGTTTTCACTGTCGAGCACGTCGAGCAAGGTCCGTTGACCCAGGCCGAACTGATCCTGATACGCGGCTCGCACACGGGTGGTGGTTTCGGCGTACTCACGGGCGGTCGGAGTTTGTTTCTTGGCGTTGAGCATGGCGTTCCAGGCCAGGTGGATGTTCTCGTTGAGCTGGCGCAGGGCGTTGTTGCGGATGTCCAGCGCCTGGTTGATCTGGTGCGCATCGGAGGCCAGCCGGGCCTTGTCGCTGCCACCGCGGAACAGGTTGTAGTTCATCACCACACCCACTCGCCATTCGTTGTCGTGGCCTTCGTCACCCTGAATATTGTTATTCGCGCCCACCGCCGCTTCAGCGTCAAAACGCGGGTAGAACGGCGACTTGGCGACTTCGTACTGGCTCTCGGCCGATTGCACATCGGCCTGGGCGGATTTCAGGTATGGATTGTTTTCCACCATGCTCTGCTGGGCTTCCGGCAGGGTGGCGGGCAATTCGCCGCGGGTCGATGGCGGTGCTTCGAGTTCATCGGGCATGCGCCCCACGACGCTGTAGAAATTTGTCTCGGCATCGGCCAGATCGACTTCGGCGGTGTCGAGGTTGTTTTGCGCCAGTGCCCGGCGAGCGGTGGACTGGTCGGAGTCGGCGTTGCTGCCGACCCCACGCTGAGTGCGCAGGCCTATCTGATCATTGACCCGCATGTGCGCTTGCAGGTTGTTCTTGGCCAGGGTCACCAGTTCGCGACGCTTGAGCACTTCGAGGTACACCTCGACGGTGCGCAGGGCCAGATCCTGGGCGGTGCCCTGAGCGTAATAGGCTCGCGAGTTGGCTACGCCTTTGGTGCGCGCGACTTCGTTGGAGGTGTTGAAACCGTCGAACAGCATCTGCCGCAGGCGCAGTTCCGATTGGGTGTAGTTGAGGATTTCGGTGTGGTGATTGCCCTGCGCCCGAGTGGTGGTGTTATCGCTGTACCCGCGCCCGTAGCCGGCGTTCAAGTCCACCGATGGATAAAAGCCCCCTTTGGCGACTTTAATCTGCTCGTCGGCCGAGAGCCGGGCATCGACCCGCGACGCCAGTTCCGGGTGGGTCGCAATGGTGCTCTGGATCGCCTCGGTCAATGACATCGCCTGAGCCTGAGAAGTGCAGGCCATGGCCAGCAAAATCGCACTGCAAAGGGGGGTTAAAACGCGCATGGATGCCTCTCCCTGATTCCTGATGGTACTTAGTGAGTCGCCAAATATTTGACGTTATTTTTAAGTGAAACCGTCTCACCCTTGTTACAACAGAGCTAAGAACATCCTGACGCGAAGCTAAGAAGGATTTCTCATAACGCTTATGCTGAAAAAAACTTATGCGCTCTGAAAAATCCAGCACATTGTTCAATGCGAAAGCCTTTGTTTATGAGCTCTCAGGAGCATCGAAGGGCTTGAGGAAAGTTCAATTCACTTTTCGACACAGAGCGAAGAAGTGCTGGAGGGGAGGGAAGCGAGACGGTTTAGGGGCGACAATTTTTTGTCGCTCAAGTGATTCAAAACCGTTACGCATCGTTGGCAGGGCGGTTATTTTGGAAGTGGACCCCGATGCCGTTGATTGCACAGGGTTTTATCCCGATCCAGAAATTCCCCTTGCGAGCGACACGCCTGGCGAAAGTGTCGGGAGGCAGTGGTTTACGTCAGGTAAACGCTTTCTCGGCAAATGATCCGTCAGGCCAACCTGCTTGAACCATGGGCACGTTCTTCGCGCAAACAGGATGCCGACAGCAGTTGGCAGCGGAGGAAATGCACATGGCAACGCTCATCGGTATCGTCAGTAAGGTCATCGGTCAGGTATACGCAGTGGCGGGTGATGGCACCCGACGCACCCTGGTCGAGGGCGATCGGCTGTTTGCCGGCGAGCAACTGGTCACTGGGGCCGAAGGCGCGGTGGCGGTGCAACTGCAAAATGGCCAGGAGCTGACCCTGGGGCGTGACAGCAGCCTGCAGATGACGGCCCAATTACTGGCGCATCAGGTCCCGCACGTGGAGACCTCTGAGGTGGTGACGCCGAGCCAGGCGCAATTGACTGATGTCGAGCAGCTGCAAAAAGCCATTGCCGCCGGCGCCGACCCGACTCAAACAGGCGAAGCTACCGCCGCCGGGCCGGGCTCGGGCGCGCCGGGTGGATTGGGCGGCGGTCACAGTTTTGTGTTGCTGGAGGAAGTGGCGGGCCGGGTCGATCCCATCATTGGTTTCCCCACTGCGGGCTTCAACGGTATTCCCGAATTCACTCTGGAGCGCCGGGATCCGGACAACGGCGACAACGGCGACAACGGCGCAGGTGGTGCGGGGGGGGCAGGCGCGCCGAATAACCCGGTTACCCTCATTGGCCTGTCGGCGTCGGGGGGCGAACTCACCCTCAATGAAGCCCACCTGGCGGAAGGTTCGGCCAGCAACCCCGGAGCGCTGACTCAAAACGGCACCTTCACAGTCATTGCTGCTGATGGGCTGACCAGCCTGAACATCGGCGGGATCAACGTGATCAGTGGCGGTGTGCCCGCCGGTTTTCCGCAGTCGATCACCACTCAATTGGGCAACACCCTGACGATTACCGGCTACAACCCGGCCACCGGCGTAGTGAGTTACAGCTACACCCTGGTCGGCAACGAAACCCACTCGGCTGGCGATGGCGCCAACAACCTCAGTGAACAGTTCACCGTGGTCGCGAGTGACAGCAATGGCGATACCGCCACCGGTTCGCTGGACGTCAACATCACCGACGATGTGCCCAAAGCGATCGACGACACCAACGCCAATACTGCCTCGGAAACCTTGCTGACCCTGACCGGCAGCGTGCTGCCCAACGACCTCCAGGGCGCCGACCGTATTGCCACCGGCCCCGACAGCGGGCCGATCATCGGCGGTACGTTCAACGGGACTTACGGCACGCTGGTGCTCAACCCCAACGGCACGTACACCTACACCCTGAACACCAGCGACGCCGACTTCAAAGCCTTGCACGGCGGCGGCAGCGCTACGGAAACCTTCACCTACACCCTGACGGATGCCGACGGCGATACCAGCACCGCGAACCTGGTGCTGGAGATTCACAACAACGATGACCCGGTGACCCTCGATGGCCTGAACGTCAACGGCGGCGAACTCAACGTTTATGAGAAAAACCTCAGCGACGGCACCAGCCCCAACACACCAGCCTTGACCCAGGGCGGCACCTTCACCGTCACCGCCCTCGACGGTTTGCAAACCCTGACCGTGGGCGGCATCGCGGTGGTCACCGATGGCGTGGCCGCCGGCTTCCCGCAATCGATTGTCACTGCGCTCGGCAATACGCTGACCATCACCGGTTTCAACAGCACCACAGGCGTAGTCAGCTACAGCTACACCCTGACGGATAACGAAACCCACCCGAACGCGGACGGCACCAACAGCATCACCGAGAACCTCAACGTCGTTGCCACCGACGTCGATGGCAGCACGGCATTGGGTCAGATCAACGTCAACATCGTCGATGACTTACCCACCGCCAACCCTGATCTCGCCACGATAGCCGAGGGCGCAACGGCCTCGGGCAACGTGCTGGACAACGATATCGGTGGCGCCGATGGCCCGGCACTCAGTGGTGCGGTGGTTGGCGTGCGCGCCGGCAGCGACACCTCGACTTCGGCTATTGGTGGCTTGAACACGCAAATCAACGGCACCTACGGCTACCTGACTCTGGATGCCAACGGTAACGCCGTGTACCACAGCAACCCGAACTCGGTCAGCGCGCCGGGCGCCACGGATGTGTTCACCTATACCGTGCGCGATGCTGATGGCGATGAAAGCACCACAACCATCACCATTAACGTGGCCGATTGCACCCTCGTAGCGGCCAGCGACAGCGACGTGACGGTTAACGAAAAAGCCCTGGATCTGACCCAGGATGGCCAGGACCTGGCAGCGGGCACCGTCACCGGCAGCGAGCCGGGCAATGCCGGTGAAACCGGCTCCGGTACGTTGGTGGGCTCGGTTACCGGCACCACTGGTGTGATCACTTACACCTTGGTCGGCAGCGCCACCGGGACTTATGGGCAAATCCTGCTCAACCCCGACGGCAGCTACACCTACACCCTGACCTCCCCACCAACCACCACGCCCCACGCTAACGACGGGCCGAATACCCTGAGTGAAAGCTTCACCTATCAAGCGACCGATCCCTTGGGCAACAGCGTCACCAGCACCATCGTGATCAACATCGTCGATGACGTACCCACCGCTCATGCCGATGCAGTCGCGGTGGCGGAGGGCGGGACGGTCAGCGGTAATGTATTGGGCAACGATGTGCTTGGCGCTGACGGCCCTGCGTCGGGTGGAGCAGTGGTCGGCGTGCGCGCCGGCAGCGACACCTCGACCTCGGCCATTGGCGGTTTGAACACGCAAATCAACGGCACCTACGGCTACCTGACGCTGGATGCCAACGGCAACGCCGTGTACCACAGCAATCCGAACTCGGTCAGTGCGCCGGGCGCTACGGACGTGTTCACCTACACCGTGCGCGATGGCGACGGCGATGAAAGCACCACGACCATTACCATCGACGTGTCCAACTGCTCCCTGGTAGTGGCTCCCGATACCGACGTGACGGTTCAGGAGAAAGCGCTGGATTTGACCAAGGATGGCCAGGACCTGGCGGCGGGCACCGTCACCGGCAGCGACCCAGGCAACACTGGTGAAACCGCTTCCGGCACGCTGGTCGGTTCCATCACCGGCGCCACTGGCGCGATCACTTACAGCCTGGTTGGCAGCGCCACCGGCACCTACGGGCAACTCCTGCTCAACCCGGATGGCAGCTACACCTACACCCTGACGTCCGCACCCGCGACTACGCCCCATGCCAACGACGGACCGAATACCCTGAGCGAAAGCTTCACCTATCAGGCCACCGATTCTCTAGGCAACAGCGTCACCAGTACCATCGTGATCACCATCGTCGATGACGTGCCGACTGCTTACTGCGATTCAGTCGCGGTGGTAGAGGGCGGTACGGTCAGCGGCAACGTGTTGCACAACGATGTGCTCGGTGCTGACGGCCCTGCATTGGGCGGTGCAGTGGTCGGCGTGCGGGCCGGCAGCGACACTTCGACTTCGGCCATCGGCGGTTTGAACACGCAAATCAACGGCACCTACGGCTACCTGACTCTGGATGCCAACGGCAACGCCGTGTACCACAGCAACCCGAACTCGGTCGGCGAGCCAGGCGCCACGGATGTATTCACCTATACCGTGCGCGATGCCGATGGCGATGAAAGCACCACCACCCTGACCATCGACGTCCACAACAACTGCCTCGTAACGGTCCCCGATACCGACGTGACCGTCTACGAAAAAGCCCTGGATTTGACCAAGGATGGCCAAGACCTGGCAGCGGGCACGGTCACCGGCAGCGAGCCTGGCCACACCGGTGAAACCGGCTCCGGTACGCTGGTCGGTGCGGTCACCGGCGCCACCGGCGCAATCACCTACACCCTGGTCGGCAGCGCCACCGGAACCTACGGGCAGATCCTGCTCAACCCCGACGGCAGCTACACCTACACCCTGACCTCGGCGCCGAAAACTTCGCCCAACGCCAACGACGGCGCGAACACCCTGAACGAAAGCTTCACCTACACCGCCACCGATTCGCTGGGCAACAGCACCACCGGCACCCTTGTGGTCAGCATCGTCGATGACGTGCCGTCTAACACCGTCGCCTCGGACCGTTCGGTGCCCGCGGTGCAGATCGACTCCAACCTGCTGCTGGTGATCGACGTGTCCGGGAGCATGGACGATCCCTCCGGCGTATCGGGCCTGTCGCGGTTGGACCTGGCCAAACAGGCGATCAGCGCACTGCTCGACAAGTACGACAATCTGGGCGACGTGAAGGTACAGATCGTCACCTTCAGCAGCAGCGCCACGGACCAGACCTCGGTGTGGGTCGATGTGGCGACGGCCAAGTCGATCATCGCGACGTTGACGGCGGGTGGCGGGACCAACTACGACGTGGCCGTGGCGACCATGCAAACCGCGTTCGATACCTCGGGCAAACTCATAGGGGCGCAGAACGTCGGCTACTTCTTCTCCGATGGCAAACCCAATGAAGGCGACATTGGCACCGCGGACGAGACCGCGCTCAAAGCCTTCCTCGACGCCAATGGCATCAAAAACTACGCCATCGGCCTGGGCAGCGGCGTCAGTAATGACAGCCTCGATCCAGTGGCCTATGACGGCAGCACGCACACCGACACCAATGCCGTGGCAGTGACCGACCTCAATCAACTCAACTCGGTACTCTCGGGCACCGTGCAAGGCGCGCCGGTCACCGGCTTGCTGCTGGGCGAGGGCGAGGGCGGTACGTTCGGCGCCGATGGCGGCTTCATCAAAACCATCACCGTCGATGGCACCACTTATACCTATGACCCCAAAGGCAACAGCAATCAGGGTTCGCTGATCTTCAGCGGCGGCGTCAACCACGGCACCTTCAACACCGCCAACAACACCTTGAGCATCGCCACCGACAACAGCGGCACGCTGCTGGTGAACCTCGACACCGGCGAGTACACCTACCTCTCGCAGAAAACCACGGCCGTGACGATCACCGAACACATTGGCTTCACTGCCAGCGACAACGACGGCGATCTGGCCAGCTCCACGCTGGTGATCAACGTGATTCCGAACACGCCACCGGTGGCGGTCGATGACCATGTCATCACCAACGTGCTGTCGGGCAGCATTGTGGTGCCGGGCGAGCTGCTGCTGGCCAATGACAGCGACGTCAATGGCGATGCGCTCACTGCATCGCCAACCACCTTCAACACCGGTTGGCTGACCAAGGGCGCGGACTTCACCGGTACCAACTCGAACTTCAGCTTCACCGGAAATAACCAGGCAGTGACCATCGCCCGTAGCGCATTCGTCGCCAATACGGCAGCCATGACCGCGGTGCTGGTGGTCAGCGGGGCATTGGGGTCGGTCAGCAACAACAATACCAACGACGAGGACCAGATCACCGTCAACCTCAAGCAGGGTGAAACCCTCAACCTGGACCACAACCTGGCGGCCGGCCACATCACCATGGAGTACTCGGTCAACGGCGGCGCTTTCATTGCCATCGCCGACGGCCAGACCATCACCGCCTTGGTGGACGGCACATACCAGATTCACATAACCAACATCGACGACGGTGGTCCGGGCAACAGCGGGAAGGGGTCGGAAAATTACCAACTGACCATGACCGTCAACTACGCCGGAGCCCACGAAACCACGCCGGACTTTCACGGTACCTACACCGTCAACGACAACCATGGCGGCAGCGACTCGGCCAATGTGACCATCAGCTATCAGGATGGCCATACGCTGACTGGCACCTCGGGGGACGACGTACTGGTGGCGGGGGCTGGCAACAACGTCATCAATGCCGGCGACGGTAACGACGTACTCAGCGCAGGTTCAGGCAACAACGAGTTGCACGGCGGCGCCGGCAATGACTTGCTGTTCAGCGGCGCGGGCAACGACCTGCTCGATGGCGGCACCGGCAACGACACCGCGAGCTACGCCCACGCCACCGCCGGAGTTACCGTCAACCTGAGCCAGCTCACCGCGCAAAACACCCTCGGCGCAGGCACCGACACCCTGACCGGCATCGAAAACCTCACCGGCTCAAACTTCAACGACAGCCTCATGGGTGACAACAACAACAGCAACATCATCAACGGCGGTTTGGGTAACGATGCGCTCAACGGCGGGGGCGGCGACGACTTCCTGATCGGTGGCCTGGGCAACAACACCCTCACCGGCGGCAGCGGCGCCGACACCTTCCAGTGGCTCAAAAGCAACAGCGGCCACGACGTCATCACCGACTTCACCCCAGGCACCGACAAACTTGACCTGTCGCAACTGCTGCAAGGAGAAAACGGCACCGCGGCATCGCTGGATGACTACCTGCACTTCACTGTCAGCGGCAGCGGCGCATCGGTCATCACCAGCATCGACGTCAGCGCCATGGCCGGCGCTACGCCGAACCAGACCATCGACCTTGCCGGCGTGAACCTGGCCAGCCACTACGGCGTCACCCCCGGGGCGGGCGGGGTGATTGCCGGCGGCGCGGATACGGCGACGATCATCAACGGCATGCTCAATGACCATTCGTTGAAGGTGGATACCGTGTGAGTTGAAACGACAAAACCCGCCATTCCGGTTGCACGGGAGGGCGGGTTTTTCATGGTGGGTGTTTTGAGCATCAGAGGATGTGTTGCCTGCAGAACAGCCATCGCGAGCAGGCTCGCTCCCACAGTTGACTGCATTCCCTCTGTGGGAGCGAGCCTGCTCGCGATGACGCCCCTATCAACACCGCATTACTCATGATCGACATAAAACCCGTGGCGAGGGGGCTTTCTGTGGCGAGGGGGCTTGGCCCCGTTGGGTTGCGAAGCGACCCCAAAACCTGCAATCGCGGATTTTCAGGCAAACCGCACTCGCCGGTTTTACGACTGCTGCGCAGCCGAACGGGGCGATGCGGCGTTCCGACAAGCCCCCTCGCCACAAACTCTCGCGAAGCTTTTGACTCAGGTCGCCTCGTTCAGGTATTTGCCCACGGTCGCCACGTTGTCGAGCGAATACTGCTTGCTCAGGTTGGCGATCATTTTGTTCAGCGCTTCGGTCACGTTGAACTGATTGGTGGAGCTGTCAGTGTTCTGCTCGCGGCCGGCTTGCAGGGCGGTTTTCAGTTCATCGCTGCTCACGCCACCGCTGCTGTCGCTGTCCAGGATCTTGAGCAGTGCGGCACTGGTGTCGGTGCTGGTCGACGAGGTGCTGTCGCTGGCCAGGGCGCTGTTCAGTTCGGTGGCTGTGACACTGCCGTCGCTGTCGGTATCGAGCTGGCTGAACAGCTCTTCGCTGGACACCTGCTGAGGTGGTGGAGGCGGTGGGGTCAGGCTGGCGACAAGTTCGTCCTGACTGACGGTGCCGTCTTCGTTCTTGTCCAGGGCCGAGAAGATTTCCGTGCTGTCGGCCGTGCTGCCGGCATTGCTCAGGCCGCTGCTCAGTTCATCGCTGCTGATAGCGCCGTCGCCGTCAGTGTCCAGAGCGCTGATCAGCGCATCGGCCAGTTCGGTGCTCGGTGCCTGATCATGCGGTGGCGGTGGAGGGGCCATCGCGGCCATTTCCTCACTGCTCAGGCTGCCGCTTTCGTCGCTGTCCAGGTCGCTGAAGTTCTTGCTCAGGCTGACCAGCAAACCGTCATCGGTTTTCTGTGACAGGGCGCTCGTGAGCTCGTCCTGATCCACCGCGCCATCGCTGTTGTTGTCGAGCTTGGCGAGCAGTTCTTTCTGAAATTGCTGGCTGCGGGCACTGTTGGTGGAGGTGCTGCTGGTGCTGGTATAGCTCGTGTAGTTGCTGCTGATACTACCGATCATTAGGCTCACTCCTTATTGGAAACCGGTGGGTACACCGGCTTATCCAGCCTCAAGGGGCAAGTTGTCGTGGGTATGTGGGATTTGTACCGATTGGTACACACGAATATTGGCCTGGCTCAGATCCTGTGGGAGCGGGCTTGCTCGGGTAGAAACCGGAGACATCCTTTACGTTTTAAACCTGACACACCGCTTTCGCGAGCAAGCCCGCTCCCACATTGGATTTGTGTGTGATTTAGAGGCGGGGCAGGCGAATGACGGCGGTTAAACCACCACCGGAAGTCTCTTCCAGGCTCAACTGCCCACCCAACCGCTCCGCTGCTTCCCTTGCGATGGTCATGCCCAGGCCGACGCCGCCGGAGTTGCGATTACGTGAACCTTCCAGGCGAAAAAATGGCTCAAACACCGCTTCACGTTTATCCGCCGCGATACCCGGGCCATGGTCGATGACCCGGATCACCAGTTCCTCGCGACTGTCCTCAAGCGAGATCAGCGCGTCCCCGGCATAACGCAGGGCGTTGTCCAGCAGGTTATTGATGCACGAGCGCAGGGCCATCGGCTGAACCTGCAACGGCGCGCAATGGCCGCTGGCCTGGACATTGGAACCCTGGTCCTGGGCGTTTTCGCTCAGGGATTCCACCAGCGCCTGCACGTCCATCCATTGTGGTGCCTCACTGGTGCGCTGTTCGTGCAGGTAGGTGAGAGTGGAGTCGAGCATGCTGATCATGTCGTTCAGGTCCTGACGCATCTGGCCTTGCAGCTTGTCGTCGTCGATCTGTTCCAGCCGCAGCTTGAGCCGCGACAGCGGCGTGCGCAGGTCATGGGACACCGCGCCAAGCATCCGCGAGCGCTGCTGTACCTGTTCAAGAATGCGCTTCTGCATCAGGTTGAAGGTGTGCGCCGCTTGCCGCGCTTCCCGTGGGCCCGACTCATCCAGCGGTGGGCTATCGAGGTTTTCACTCAGGCGCTCGGCGGCGTCGCTCAGACGTTGAATCGGGCGGGTCAGCAGCTTGGCGCCGTACCAGGCGGCGATGATCAGCGAGACAAACTGAAAGGTCAGCGGCACCAGCGGCCCGCCGAACCACGGCCGTGGCGGCCGGTTGCCGAAGCGCGGGTCTGGTGGTGGGCGTGGCCCGTCGAAGCGCTCGGAAAATTCCGACGGCGGAGGAGGGGGAGGCGGTGGACCGTAATGCCTGAACCAGAAGAACGCCAACAGGTGCGCCAGTACGATCGCCAGCAGCAGCACGCCAAACAGGCGGCCGAACAGCGTATCGAAGCGCGCACGCATCAGCCGATGTCTCGTGCGTCGAACAGATAACCCTCGCCGCGAACGGTCTTGATCAGCTGTGGGGCTTTCGGGTCATCACCCAGTTTCTGGCGCAGGCGCGAGACGAGCAAATCGATGCTGCGATCAAACGCTTCGATCGAGCGACCACGGGCGGCGTCCAGCAGTTGTTCGCGGCTGAGTACCCGGCGCGGACGTTCGATGAACACCCAGAGCAAACGGAATTCAGCATTGGACAGCGGCACCACCAGGCCATCGGCGGCGATCAACTGGCGCAGCACACTGTTTAGGCGCCAGGTGTCGAAGCGAATATTCGCACGTTGTTCGGTGCGGTCGTCGCGCACCCGACGCAGAATGGTCTGAATCCGTGCGACCAGCTCCCGTGGCTCGAATGGCTTGGCCATGTAGTCGTCGGCACCCAGTTCCAGGCCGATGATCCGGTCGGTGGGTTCGCAGCGGGCGGTGAGCATCAGGATCGGGATGTCCGATTCGGCGCGTAACCAGCGGCACAACGA
The DNA here is from genome assembly GCF_050280605.1 of Pseudomonas sp. NPDC089918. Lineage (NCBI taxonomy): Bacteria > Pseudomonadati > Pseudomonadota > Gammaproteobacteria > Pseudomonadales > Pseudomonadaceae > Pseudomonas > Pseudomonas sp. NPDC089918. The sequence goes on from NZ_JBNNVP010000029.1 coordinate 81,098, forward strand.
CAAACCGTCTTCGCCGGGCAGCATCAGGTCGAGCACCACCACGTCGAAATGCTCGGCTTGCAGCGCCTGACGCATGGCGGCGCCATCGGTGACACCGCTGGCGTGGATATTGAACCGGGCCAGGTAGTCGATCATCAGTTCACGGATCGGGACGTCATCGTCGACGATCAGGGCGCGAATGCTCCAGCGTTTATCGTCGGCCGGCGCTTTTTGATCGTCGTTCAGAGGTGCTGGGGAGTTGTGCATGCGTGCGTTCATCTGCCAGATAGGCTGCCAACCACAAAGATAGGCTGCGAGGTTGTGGCTTCAGCATAGGCGTCCGGCCGTGAGGCGGGAAGTGCTGTAGGACCTGTTGCGGTTGCCGAGGGTAGCGCTGAAGGGTGTTGTGGGCGTGTCGTGTGTGTACCGAACTCGACACAATTGCCGCAGGAGCTAGTCTTGTCTAAGCCGCGACGACGAATTACCGATCACCGGGTCCCGCAGCGGCGCTGGTTCCGCTACAATGCGCGCCGATTTCGACTTGCCTGAGAGCCCACTCATGTCCGCCTGCCAGACGCCTATCATCGTCGCCCTGGATTTCCCTACCCGTGACGCCGCACTGAAGCTGGCCGATCAGCTGGACCCGAAGCTGTGCCGGGTCAAAGTCGGTAAAGAACTGTTCACCAGTTGCGCCTCGGAAATCGTCGGCACTTTGCGCGACAAAGGCTTCGAAGTGTTCCTGGACCTCAAGTTCCATGACATTCCGAACACCACCGCCATGGCCGTCAAGGCCGCCGCGGAAATGGGCGTATGGATGGTCAACGTGCATTGCTCCGGTGGTCTGCGCATGATGGCTGCCTGCCGTGAAGTGCTCGATCAGCGCAGCGGCCCGAAACCGCTGTTGATCGGCGTGACCGTGCTGACCAGCATGGAGCGTGAGGATCTGGCGGGTATTGGTCTGGACATCGAGCCGCAGGAGCAGGTGCTGCGCCTGGCCGCGCTGGCGGAAAAAGCCGGGATGGATGGTCTGGTCTGCTCGGCCCTGGAGGCCCGGGCACTGAAAACCGCGCACCCGTCGCTGCAACTGGTGACCCCGGGGATTCGTCCGGCGGGCAGCGCCCAGGACGATCAGCGCCGCATCCTGACCCCGCGTCAGGCGCTGGAGGCTGGTTCCGACTATCTGGTGATCGGTCGTCCGATCAGCCAGGCGGCGGATCCGGCGAAGGCGTTGGCCGATGTAGTGGCAGAGCTCGCTTAACCAAACACTGAAGATCCAAATGTGGGAGCGAGCCTGCTCGCGATGAGGGAGTGTCAGTCGACATGAATGTTGGCTGATCCGCCGCCATCGCGAGCAGGCTCGCTCCCACATTGGTTTTGTGGTCATTTCAGGGTATGGGTTAAACCTTCAACACCAACTTCCCGAAATTCTCGCCGCTGAACAACTTCATCAGCGTCTCCGGGAACGTTTCCAGTCCTTCAACGATATCTTCCTTGCTCTTGAGCTGCCCCTTGGCCATCCAGCCGGCCATCTCCTGCCCGGCAGCACCGAACTGTGCGGCGTAATCCATCACCACAAAGCCTTCCATCCGGGCGCGGTTAACCAGCAGCGACAGGTAGTTGGCCGGGCCTTTGACCGCTTCTTTGTTGTTGTACTGGCTGATGGCACCGCAAATCACCACCCGCGCCTTCATGTTCAGCCGGTTCAGCACGGCATCGAGAATATCGCCGCCGACGTTATCGAAATACACGTCGACGCCTTTCGGGCACTCGCGTTTGAGGCCAGCGTGTACATCTTCGTTTTTGTAGTCGATGGCGCCATCAAAACCCAGCTCGTCAATCAGGAATTTGCACTTGTCCGCGCCGCCGGCAATGCCGATCACCCGGCAGCCTTTGATCTTGGCAATCTGCCCGGCAATGCTGCCCACCGCACCGGCCGCGCCCGATAGCACCACGGTGTCGCCGGCTTTCGGCGCGCCGACATCGAGCAGGGCGAAGTAGGCGGTCATCCCGGTCATGCCCAGCGCGGATAAATAGCGCGGCAGCGGTGCCAGTGTCGGATCGACCTTGTAGAAACCTCGCGGCTCGCCGAGGAAGTAATCCTGCACACCAAGGGCGCCATTGACGTAGTCCCCCACGGCAAACCCCGGATTGTTCGAAGCGATGACTTTGCCTACGCCCAACGCACGCATGACTTCGCCAATGCCGACCGGAGGGATGTAGGACTTGCCCTCGTTCATCCAGCCACGCATGGCCGGGTCCAGGGACAGGTACTCGTTCTTGACCAGGATCTGACCCGTCGCCGGCTCGCCGACCGGTACTTCTTGATAGGTGAACGTCTCGCGGGTGGCCGCGCCCACGGGACGTTTGGCGAGCAGAAACTGGCGATTGGTCTGGGTAGTCATGACAGGCACTCAAGATGAATGAAGTCTTGTTGATAGACCTTCATGGGCGATGCTGCAAGGTTGGCTGACGCTGCGAATGCACATCGATCCAGTGCGGTGATAGTCATGGCAGTGGTTCTATCACTGCAACTCATGGGTGCCCAACCGGCCTTCTGATAGTGCTGCCGCGCCATACGCCCCTATGACTAGACTGGCCACACGCGATCCCCTGCATTCTTCCCTCCGAGGACATAACAATGAGCATGACGTTTTCTGGCCAGGTTGCCGTTGTGACAGGCGCGGCCAACGGTATTGGCCGCGCGACCGCTTTGGCGTTCGCCGCCCAAGGTTTGAAAGTGGTGGTCGCCGATCTGGACGCGGCCGGTGGTGAAGGCACTGTGGCGCTGATTCGCACCGCCGGCGGTGAAGCGACCTTCGTGCGCTGCAACGTCACTGTGGAAAGCGATGTAAAAAATCTGATGGACGAGGTGGTAAATACCTACGGTCGTCTCGACTATGCCTTCAACAATGCCGGCATCGAAATCGAGAAAGGCAAACTGGCCGACGGCACAGTCGATGAGTTCGACGCGATCATGGGCGTCAACGTCAAAGGCGTCTGGCTGTGCATGAAGTATCAGTTGCCGTTGCTGCTGGCCCAGGGCGGCGGCGCGATCGTCAACACCGCTTCGGTCGCCGGCCTGGGCGCTGCGCCGAAGATGAGCATCTACGCCGCCTCGAAACACGCGGTGATCGGCCTGACCAAATCGGCGGCCATCGAATACGCCAAGAAAAAGATTCGCGTGAATGCGGTGTGCCCGGCAGTGATCGACACCGACATGTTCCGTCGAGCCTACGAAGCGGACCCGAAGAAGGGCGAGTTCGCCAATGCCATGCACCCGGTCGGGCGTATCGGTAAGGTCGAAGAAATTGCCAGCGCGGTGCTGTACCTGTGCAGCGACGGCGCGGCGTTCACCACCGGTCATTCGCTGGCGGTGGATGGTGGGGTCACGGCGTTTTAATGTTTTAGGTCGCGCCACAGGGATTCAGGCAAACACAATCTTTGTGGCGAGCGAGCTTGCTCGCGCTGGGCTGCGTAGCGGCCCCAAAATCTTGTGAGTGCTACGCCCTCAAGCGGGAGCAAGCTCCCTCGCCACAGGTTTCTCAGCACTACACACATTGACGCCGGTTCCGTGAAGACGCCGATCAATGTGTTTCAAATGATTAGATCTGAGGGTTTTGGCGGCGTTGTCGCACATCCCCTGGTGCGCTCCTGTGATTAACTGTTCCCCGCAAAACGGACAGGAGTTTGCTTGCTCATGGAGTTGAGAATCGATCGGGAGGCATTGGTGCCTGTCGTGCAGCAAATCGTCGACGCATTGGCCGACTGGCTCCGTCGCGGCGAGGTGACGCCGGGGGGGCGCTTGCCTTCCGTGCGACAAATCGCGCGGATCAATCTGCTCAGTCAATCCAGTGTCGTCGAGGCCTGTGAACGGCTGGTGGCTCAAGGGGTACTGGAGACGCGTAACGGGGCGGGTTTCTTTGTCGCGGCAACGGTGCTGGCCGCTCAGGAGCAACGCGATCTTCCCTGGTTCGAAGGGGTTGAGGAGAAGCAAAGCGGCCATGTCGAGGAACTGAAACTGGGTTGCGGTGGCCTGCCCGAAAGCTGGCGCGAGACTGACGACCTGAGCTACGCCATACGCCAGGTCAGCCGCACCGACATGGCCGGGTTGTTCAACTACAGCACGCCGCTGGGCCTGCCTGCTTTGCGCCAGCAGATCCTCAAGCGGTTGAAACAACTGAGTATCGAGGTGGATGAAAGCCGAATACTGACCACGGCAGGGGCCAGTCATGGGCTCGATCTGATTGTGCGCACGCTGTTCAAACCGGGCGATTGCGTGGTGGTGGAGAGTCCCGGTTATTCGATGCTGTTCGATCTGCTCAGGCTGCACGGGGTCAGCATGATCGAGGTGCCACGAACCCCGCGCGGACCAGACACCGAAGCACTCGAAGCAGTGCTGCTGAAGTACAAACCCCGTGGCTTGTTCATCAACAGCTTTTATCACAACCCCACTGGCAGCAGTTTGACCCCGGGGGTGGCTCAGCAGGTCCTGCAACTGGCCAAAAACCATGGCGTGCGGGTGATCGAAGACGACGTCTATGCGGATTTTCACGGCGGCCCCGGCACGCGCCTTGCGGCACTGGGCATCGATGACAACGTGATCTACGTCGGCAGCTACTCCAAAACCCTCAGTAGTTCGTTGCGGGTTGGCTTTGTAGTGGCCAGTGCCGATGTGATTTCGCGACTGGCGCAGGTCAAGATGATTAGCAGCATGGGCGCTTCACGGTTCAGCGAGTCGGTGCTGGCGAGTCTGTTGGCCAGCGGTGCCTACCGCAAATTGGTGCAGCGTCAGCGCCAGCGTTTAAGTATTGGCAGGGACGCAGCCTTGCAGGTCCTCGAAGACGCGGAATGGGAGGTTTTCGGCAAACCGGTTGGCGGCCTGTTCATCTGGGCGCGATCGCGCAACGCTGACTATGCTCAGGTGCGCACTCAGGCTCGACGCTTCGGTGTCCTGCTGTCTTGCCCGACGGCGTTCAGTCCGACCGGCCAGGCTCATGACTGGCAGCGGATCAACATAGCTTATGCCTGTGATCCTCGCGCCCGGGCATTTTTTCAGGCCACCGCCAGGGTCTGTTGACGTTTGGTGACGAACCGCGTTGCGCTGCCAAACGTCAACAGACCCTGAGGATCGACCTCGAGCGTTCTGAAAGCGACGCGGGCGTAGCTTTTTGCCATTATTCCGCAGCCAGAGACTTGTGTTGGCACAAGCCCGTTGCGAATCTGCATCAACAGACAATGGCAGGGGACTAAGCGCAATGATTTCGGCCGTGCAAGGACGTTTTGCCAACCTCGGTATGGCGAAAAAACTGGGTGTCGGGTTTGTACTGGTGCTGCTGTTGACCGCACTGGTAGCGGCCATCGGCGTATGGTCCCTGCAAACCATCAGTCAGCGCTTCGACGGGCTCAAGCAGATGTCGTCGCTCAACAGCGGTTTGCTCAAGGTTCGCCTGCTCGAGCAGGAATACGCCTTGCACGGTAATCCGAAAACCGCGGACGCCTTGCGCGCCGGGGTGGACGCTCTGATCGCTCTGGCGACCCAGCTCAAGGCCCAGTCAGCGGCCAACGTGCCGATCATGAATGACGTCGAACAATCTCTGGGGGCCTATCGCAAGGCTTTTGACGAGTTCGTCTCGCTGAGTCAGGCCAAGGACCTGGCGCTGGAAATGGCCAGTTGGTCGGTGTCCAGCGTGGCCAATAACCTGGACGTGCTGCAGGCCGGGCTCGCCGATGATGGTGCCTATACCTTGAAGGAATCCGAGGGCAAGGACGGCGCGCAATTCATCGAACAAGCCAATCAGGTCAGCCAGGTTGCACGGCTGATGTTGCAGGCCATGAACGAAGCACGCGTACGCCTGGACCAGAGCCGCAAGGGCGACGACAGCGGCGGGCAGGGCAAGATCGAGCAGGCCGATCAGGCGCTGACTCAGGCCGAGCAACTGAAAACTACGATCAAGGACGAGGGCTATCAGACTGTCCTCAATGAAGTGTCCGGTCACATCGCCGGTTTCAGTGAAAAACTCGCCGAGTACACCGGACTGTTGGCAGAGGAAAAAACCGTCTACGAGCAACTCCACCAGCGCGCCGCTCAAGTGGTGGAACGGGTGGATCAAGCCTACGTTGCCGAAGACCTGTCGATGCAGGCAGAGCTGAAAAAGAACTCGCTGTTGATCATCGGTTCTTCGGCACTGGCCTTGCTGGTGGGGCTGATTGCTGCGTGGGTGATCACCCGGTTGATCGTCGCGCCACTGCGCAGCGTAATTGGTGTTGCTCAACAAATCGCCGCGGGCGATTTGAGTGCAACGATTGAAGTGACCCGCTGTGACGAGATCGGCCAGTTGATGCAAGCCATGCAGCAAATGGGCGCAGGGCTGAGCAGTATCGTCAGTGGTTTGCAGGCCGGTATCGAACAGTTGGCAAGCTCTGCTCAATCGCTGTCGGCGGTAACCGAACAGACCAACCTTGAGGTCAGCAGCCAGAAGGAAGAAACCGAGCAGGTCGCCACCGCGATGAATCAGATGACCGCGACGGTGCATGACGTCGCACGTAACGCGGAAGAGGCTGCTCAGGCGGCGCAGACTGCCGATGGCAAGGTTGAGAGCGGTCAGCAGGTGGTGCGTCAGAGCATGGTGCGGATCGAACAATTGGCGGACTCGGCCACCTCGGCCAGTTCCAGCATCGAAAGCCTCAGTGCGGAAATCCAGAACATTGGCACGGTACTCAGCGTGATCAAAAGCGTTGCCGAGCAAACCAACCTGTTGGCGCTCAATGCGGCCATCGAGGCAGCGCGGGCCGGCGAGCAGGGCAGGGGTTTTGCGGTGGTGGCCGATGAAGTTCGGGCGCTGGCCAAGCGAACCCAGCAATCAACCGAGGAAATCGAACGGCTGGTCAGTGCCTTGCGCTCGGCGGCGCAGTCGTCGGTGCAGCAGATTCAGAGCAGTGGCGAGTTGGTGAAACTGGCGGTGAGCGATGCATTGCAAACCGAGAGCGCGTTGGGAAGCATTGCGGCAGCGGTGTCGCTGATTCAGCAGATGAACCAGCAGATCGCAGCGGCTGCGGAAGAGCAGAGTTCAGTGGCCGAGGAGATCAATCGCAGTGTCACCAGTATCCGCGCCAGTGCGGATCAGTCGTCGCTGGCGATGCAGGGCAATGCTGCGTCGAGTATTGAGTTGGCGCAGCTGGGAGGTGAGCTGAAGGGGATGGTGGGGCACTTCAGGTTGTAGGGGCTGCCCTCCATCAATCCCAACGCAAAAAAAAGCCACCTGACCCGGTGGCTTTTCAGCATTGGCATGATCAGTCGTAGATCGCTTTTTTCTTCCAGTCGGCGTCAGCCTCGACGTCTTTGAGGCCTTCAGTCAGTTGGTTCATCTCGCCTTCCACCGGAGCGATCTTGTCCATGACCTGGGCGTTGGCGCGGGCCAGGAGTTTCTCCAGGTATTCCAGCTGTTCAGCGTAAATCTGCGGTTCCTGTTGCTTGCGCAGGTATTGCACGCCGCGTTCGAAGGCCAGACGAGCCTGGCCGGGCTGGTTCTGTTGCAGAGAATGCTGGCCCAGGTTGTTGAAAAATTCGATGTGCAGCAGGACCAGGATGTGACGGACTTCGCGGACCCAGCGCTTGGCTTCGTTGGGCGGCAGGAAACCGTCCTGTGCCGCGCGGGTGATCTGGCCATGCAGGGCTTCGAGCAAAAATCGCACGTCTTTGGCTTTGGCTTCGGTCTGGATCGGTGCCGGCGGGTTGTTGACCGGGATCGATTCGCCTTGGGCGACGAGGGCACTCAGCTCGGCAATCCGTGCCTTTAAGGTGCTGTTGGATTTTTCCAGGTTCAGCAAGCGCTGGCAGACGTTCAATTCAAGACGGGTCAACAGCAGCTTGAGGGTCGGTGTCATCAACTGACCGGGGAAGGTCTCGGTGATTTCACCGCAGCGACGCAGACGGTCATTGAGTTCAACCTTGGTGCGGGCCTTTTCCAGCTTATTGTTCTCCACCACATGGTTCATGTAGCCAATGGCGATCAATAGTGCGATCCCGGCTACGACTAGCAGGGTGATCATGAGTGGTGTCACCGGTAAGACCTCTTTTATTAGGGTTCGCGTGCGAGTCGAGTGTAGTAGCTTGGCATTTGGGCGCCTAGGGTCGCTCGACGAGTTGAATCGGCAATGGCTCTGCTTATATCGGCCGTAACGCCGCATAGATAAGTAAATAGCGTGTGAGGTGCACATTGCCATCATCCGGGCCGGGACTATAGCGCCTTGCTGGATGCCAGAATATAGGCGCCAAAGGTCAGTCGACGGAAAAGCCTCAATCGCTGCTGAAAGCAGGGCGAAGTCATTGATTTAAATAAATTTATATCTGGGGGTTGACGACCCCTCAATCCATCCATAGAATGCGCGCCACTTACAGCGTAAAGCACACAGCGAAACGCGGTAGGGAGTGAATGTTGTACGTGTGTCCCCTTCGTCTAGTGGCCTAGGACACCGCCCTTTCACGGCGGTGCGTAAGCCTCGGGAATCTTGGCCCAGACATACATCGATGCTTTCGGGTTTTCGACCATCCAGCCCAGTTCATGCAGGCCTTTGACCAGCACG